>CAZJXY010000406.1:0-3940 GCA_964549925.1 uncultured Bdellovibrionales bacterium
CACGATCAGAAATTGCTTTCCATTCTTTGAGGACTCGAAGGAATGATTGTGTGTTATACTCTCCTAAAAGATCGAAAGAATAGAGATCGAACGGAAGCGCAAAAATTCTGCGATTATGGGTTCCACAACAGTGGATCCCAAAGAAAACCCCGAGATCTGAAGATCTGGCGTAAAGATAAGTTAAGGCCGCCTCCACGGCCTGCCATTCGGATTCCGAGGAATGTTGAACCTCACCCAGACACGGTTCATCAAGAACCATTAATACGCTAAGTCCTCGCGAGTGGAGCAGATCTACTTGCCATTTGATCTGTCGGAAACACGCCTCACGCGCTTCAATTAATTTTCCTTCAAACGATCCGGCGAGCTTTTCTGAACAGCGAGCCAATGTGAGCGGGCCCAAGACTTGGCACTTAACTGTCCGACCCATAAATGCTCCAGAATCGACCAGCTCCAAAAGTCTGTAAAACCCGGCTGCTTCTGATTTGGAATAACCTTCCCAACGTGGGTGTGCCGCACGCTCGGCTCGAGCCAACATTCTCTCGGCTGGGTCTTTTTTAGGAAGTTCTGGCCAAAACGGAAGAAGTTTCGGAGTGGCCAAAATAAAATCAAAGGCTTCATCCGGGCTGAGAAAAGGAAGACTGCCCACCCCAAACTTGGTGTATCCGTTTAACGCAGTAAGAAGTGTCTTTTCCATCAAGAAACGCTCAAAGAAGAGTAGAGCTATAAGCGGGATTCTGTCTTGAACAGCCATTACTCTGGGCCGTGTGTTACCACCCGGCTCAAGCGACTCTACCCGAAAGCTGCGCGGGCCGCGCATTCTACCTTTTTTGCTAAATGCTCTCGTCTGACTTCGAGCTGGAATCAAAGATACCAACTCAAAATTTTTCGAGTGTTTATGCAAAAAAGGGTAGAAAGCTTTCCTATTCGGTCTTGCATCGACTGGGGTTTACCAAGCCAACGAGTTACCTCGTTGCTGGTGGGCTCTTACCCCACCGTTTCACCATTGCTCTCTCCTTGGCGGGTGCAGGGGCAAACCCCCTGCCCGTCAGCTGAATCTTTGCAAAGCAAAGTTCAGATAGGAAAAAGCTGTCTTCTTTTCTGTGGCACTTTCCTCCGGTCACCCGGAGCTGCCGTTAGCAGCCAATCTGCCCTGCGAAGTCCCGACTTTCCTCCAGAAGCGCTCTTTATCCCCCGAAAACCGGGAGCCATCAGCATCTCTTCCAGCGACTGTCCACTCTACTCTTCTTTCAGCGCTCAAACCCGAATTCAGATAAATTCACGGTTTAGCGTCTTCGTTATCAACTATGTTATTTGGAACCTGCGGCTCCAAATAGACTATCCGATGACATCCCGGGCATTGCTCTAAGCTTTGGCCGCGAGCGGCTTTGACCAAGAGTTGAGGCGGGATGCTCATGCGGCATATTCCGCACTGCTTTCCTTTAACCTCAGTAATCGGGTCCATCGGAAATTTCTCGTAAATTATAGCATATCTTCGCAAAAACTCCTTATCGAGAGTCGCTGCAATTTTCTCCCTTGCCGATTTCTTCTCGTCTTCTCGCTGCTTTAGGTTAGATAAGAACTCTGCGGAGCCAGCGTTTTGCTCATCTACCTCTGCCTGCTGTTTCTTTAAAACTTCAGTTTTTGCGTCGATTTCAGACTGCAGTTTGTCAAACACCTCCATCTGATTGAGCAAAAGATCTTCCTGGGATTCTAGCTGTTTTGAGGCTGCTTCAATCTCTCGCGAAGCCGCCTGTTGAGTCTTGTAGTCCCCAAGTGTGGCAACAGACTTTCTTCGATTGACCAGCTTTTCGCTCTCAGCCTGTAAGAATTTCTCCTCGCGCTCATATTTTCGTTTTGAATCTGTAAGCTCTTTTGATTTAAGCGCTATCTCGGCCTCAAGAGTAGTTAGGGTTTTAGCTGAATCAGCTATCCCTTTCTCGAATTTATTCCGCTCGGCCCGAATCCTAGCAATCGAGACATCGATCTGACTCAATTCCTTAAGTAAGGTGAGTGATTTACCCTTTCCCTCGTCCATGCTGTGCCTATACCAAAGAATTTACTTTTACTCTCCCAGAAATCGGGAAAAACCACAAAGGTGGCCTAATTTTTGAGTAATCTAGACTGATTCACCGAAATCGGGGTATTCTCCCAGCCCTTGCAACCAAGGAACTTTAAATTTTAGCTTTTACGGCCCTATAGCTCAGTTGGTTAGAGCAGCCGGCTCATAACCGGTAGGTCCCCCGTTCAAGTCGGGGTGGGGCCATATTTTTCTCTTATGGGATTTACCTGCGGAATTATTGGACTACCAAATGTGGGAAAGTCCACAATCTTTAACGCGCTTACCTCAGCAAAAGCTGCGGCAGCGAACTTCCCATTTTGCACTATTGAACCAAATACCGGGATGGTGAACGTACGAGATCCGCGGCTTGAAAAGCTGGCCGAGATAAATAAATCCGCCAAGGTAATTCCAGCCCAGATGCAGTTTGTAGACATCGCCGGATTGATTCGTGGAGCGTCCAAAGGTGAAGGCTTGGGAAATCAGTTTCTCGGACACATCCGCTCGGTTGATGCCTTGGCGCATGTCGTTCGTTGCTTTACTGATAGCAATGTCACCCATGTAGACGGCGGAGTGGATCCGGTAAGGGATATTCAAACAATTGATACCGAATTAATTCTTTCCGACTTAGACACGGTTTCAAAACAGATTTCAAAGTGGGAAAAAAATTTAAAATCGGGAGAGAAGGATCCTAAAATCATCCATGCTCAGTTAAAACAGTTAGAGACTGCGCTTTCTAATGCCACTCCGGCTCGTGCTGTTACGGTGGAAGATCCGCACCCTGAGTATCTGCTGGTCTTAGAGCAGCTACTTACGGCTAAGCCAACTCTATTTGTGGCTAACGTCGATGAAGCCGAGGCGGCAAGTTCGCCTGAGCCTGGTGGGACTCGGCCTTTAGATAAACTTGGCGATTACGCAAAATCAATCGGAAGCGAGGTTGTAGTGATTTCCGGGAAAGTTGAGTCAGAGATAGCCGAGTTGGCCGCGGATGAACGGAAGGATTATTTGGATTCCTTGGGTCTTACTCTCTCTGGATTAGATCGCCTGACCCTGGCTGGGTATAAGCTGCTTGGGTTAATCACCTATTTTACTGCCGGACCAAAAGAATCTCGGGCTTGGACCATTCGGAAAGGCACTTTGGCACCGCAGGCTGCCGGAAAAATTCATACCGATTTCGAGCGCGGCTTTATCCGCGCCGAGGTAATTTCAGCGGATGAGTATTTAAAGGCGGGCTCTGAGGTCAAAGCCAAAGAAGCCGGAAAATTACGGATCGAAGGGAAAGAGTACGTCTTTCAAGATGGGGATGTGGTGCTGTTTAGGTTTAATGTTTAAATTAACGAGTCTCAGCAATTTCAAACAAAATGCGGGCAAGCGCGCTCTTTCCAAGACTAACCTGCGCTATATCAGAATCGGAGTAAGAATTTTGGGTTAAGAGCTCTGGTAACCTATCACATAACTCCGCTACAAGTCTTGTCTCGATTTGATCGTCTCTTATAGCAAGCCAATGGCGCAAGGAACTAAATGACGCTTCTGCTTCCCTCTGTATTGACTGAGCCTCATAAATTGGCAATTTCGGTGGTGCTTTCTCCATTTCGGAAAGGCGATCATACACCGAACGCAAAGTATTAAATTCTGCTGTGAATTTTTCTTTCGGGCTCAAATGATTCCCCTCTAGGGTCGATTCCAAGGCCTCGGATAAATTTGGACCAGTCGCTGCGGTGTCGCTATCTAACTTTTTTGCGAATTCGACTCCACCAAAAGTTGCAAAACCAAATAGAGCGGTTTTTCCAAGAAAACCGAGTGCATCACGCATTGAAAGTCCGCTATTCGCCCCACCACTGGACTCAGCAGAGGCAACAGCTCCCAAGCTTTCACCCGAATCCG
>CAZJXY010000407.1:0-3929 GCA_964549925.1 uncultured Bdellovibrionales bacterium
AGATTTGCTATAAAGGTAGCAGCTAAGTAATAGGTAATGCTTGCATGATGCATTTGGACCAAAATCGTGTAGTTGGAGGAGGGGCAAAGAAATCAGCCGGCTCCGGCGCAAAAAGCGCTGATATTGACCTGAACACTCCGCAGGCTGTGCTGCTTTGTGCCCTTGAAAGGATTACCCTTGAATTTCCTGAGATACTCACAAAAATTTATGCTGCCTTGGACCTTGCAAGTCTTAAAGAGGATATGAACGGCAATCAGGGCACCCTCAAGGTTGTGAAAACTCACTTCGGGAACCTTTTTGACCTTAGACACTGGCAAGACTTGCTCGGGCCAAAAGGTCCAGCTAAGCAGTCGAGCAGAGAATTTCTGCATAGCACCAACGGCTCGCTTAGAACCAATTTAAAGGCGATAGGAGTCTCGATCGAGCTTAACTCAGAACTGTATACATTTATTTCAAACTTGCGCAGCGCGGCAACGCTAGCTGCTCCGTCTTTACGAGAGGCGAAAAAGCCGCTCGAAACGCTTCAGGCCGCGTCGGCGCAACAACTCATCGCAGCTTTGGATGGCTTCAAGTCCGTCAAGCAGGATACATTTGTGATTAACCTTGAAAAACGGACTGCAACCGAAGAGTCAGAAAAAAAACGCCCTGATAAGGGTTAAACTTCTCGTTCACGATCGAACAGCAAGACCAATTTTTATTACTTGGTTATGCGCGCTTTGATCATGCGGCCAATCGCTAATAAAAGATCTTCTAAGTCCGATGGATTGGCAGTTTGAAAAAATCTCCCTCGTGGTTTGGTGGCAATAGTTAAGCGATCGTCTACACAATCTGTTGGAAAATCGGGATCGGCTAGAATCGGAGGGGAGGCGGCTAAATCACCATCCATTATTTCCTGATCATTAGTAAGTCGAGCCAAAAAATAGTTTTTAACGATATCATTGGCATTTTGCCAGCATTGAAATGGATCATCGCGCCTATATTGCAAAATAGGATTAAACGGGTCGCTAATATTACAAACAGGATACGGCGGTGACGCATCCGGTATCCCTTGCTCGCCTATTCCAATAGCATATACCGTTACACCTTCTCCACGCACTTGGTCTGCTACCATGAGCGGACCAATGTAGCGGCGTTTTCCTTTAATCTCATTGCTGAGGGGAGAAGATCCCGGAAGACACCCGGGCTTTACCGACGGCACATGTCCCCCAGCCGTGTTGTATGGCGCACCATCAGTTACCACTACGATAGATTTAAAATCGAAAGGCATCAGGTCACTATTAACTGGGCTATTCATTTCGTTCCGCGCCAATGTCATAGCAGCATCAGTATTCGTAAAACCATTTGGAATTAACCCATCGAGGGGGGTGACATCGGGATCGCCGATAATAACATTTTTTACGTACTCTTTATCCGGATTGCGTGTCATATGATAATCGGGAGTTGCATTAGTTCCAAAGCTCACTACGGCTAATCTATCATCAGGTCCAAATCCGTCTTGGACAAATGCTCTGGCGGCCCTCTTTAATTCTCTTATCCTTGGACATTCTCCTGCACCACAGGGACCAGGAGAAGGTTTCCCCATTGATCCCGATCGATCAAGCACCAAAGCCACAGCAACTCTCACATTATTAGACTGGGCTTCTGCGCTTATGGTTGGTCTTGTTTTGATCCATGGCACAAAACGCAAAATCTTTAGCTGAGGTACTGCCTGCGCGGTGACGCGGACGAGCCTCGGAACGCCTGTGGCAGGCTCTAAAGTTATCTGAACTCGCCAGTTATCGTTCTCATCTTGGATTTCGTCCTCTTCGAAACCAGTTTCAAGTAAATTATCTTTCGTCAAGTTTGTAGCAAGTGTTTCTATCTCCCCGCGCGATTTAGTATCTAAAAGATAGGTGGCTGCAACGCTGCTCGCATCCACGGCCCTTTGCAAGCGCAATTTAGCGGCCTGAAGCATGCCCATATCAACGGCAAAACCCATCACCGCTAAAAGCGCAAAAAAAGCGCCTGCTAGAAATACGAAGTAGAATCCACTTTCTCTCTTGAGTATTTTACTGAGTCTAAAAAATCGAAACTTCATAAAAAGATATAGACAACATCTTAAACAGCGGACTAGCCGAGTTCAGTCTCGGATTGTATTTATAGAAAACTTCACTGATCGCTATATATTGGTTGGTATCCATAAGGGACTCGGATAGATGATAGTCGCTGTGAGGAATGGGGCGTATCATATCCGTGGCAGGATTGGGATTGTTGGGATCCACAGGACCAGGAGCATATTTCGAAGAATGTCCATTGGGTGTTTCGCCGTCAGCTTCTAATCCATTTACGCCCATAAGCGAAACGGTCTGGGTGGCAGAGTCATACTTATACACACTGAGAACTATCTCTGCGCCGGGGAGCACGGTGTTAATAAATTGCCTCAGTCCTTGGTTGTCGCCCTTGTCCATGACTTCATTTTCAAGACAAGCGTTAATTGTGTCCATATCGGGTTCATTCGCACATTTTCTAAATGCAGCATTCGCTCCTTCACGACACAGACCTGAAATCACTTGTTGCGTTCGAAAAAGATTGGAAAGTTCTAAGGTGCCGAACGCCAAAAACAACAAGACAGGAATCGTCAAGGCGAGCTCCACATAGCATGTGCCCAATGATTCCATTATAATTTTTGACTTTCGCATACTTAACTTATGGTTCGTTTCTTCCGAATGCTTTTGCTGTTAAGTCGACCTGATAAGCACCAAAAAGAAGCGAACTGGGATAATTAGCCTTAATTTGGATATATTCTTCCTTGACTTTACCACCGGGTGTTTCTGCTTTTTCAGTCGCGCAAGTGTCAGTGTTGGGATCAAGGTCGGCGGCTAAGCAAACTTCAATATTACCTGGCTGCAGCGCAAGCCCGTAGGGCCGAGCTAACTCTTGCACTTTGTTTTCGATGGAGTCCTTCCTATTCATTGCGCCAATCGTCTGATTCAGCGTCGCCCAGCGCGTACCTTGAGAAACTGCGTAGTTTAAGGCCGCCGACTGATAACTGGCCATCCCGAGTTCAATGGCAATAACAATCACAAGTATAAAAACTTGCACAGACAGAGCTGCCTCGACCATCGTCGCGCCCCGTTCTCCCGCTTGAAATGATTTTTTGGTACTAGAACTCATGACTGCCTTCGTCTAGCCTTACTTGCGCCTTAAGCAAGGTACCAAAACCACCAACGCTAATAAAGCGTTAGCAGGTAAATATATTGAAGGAGTAGTTCACCAGCCATAACTTCCCGAACTCAAAGGGGTTTTATGGAAACGAGGGTCAGTTAAGATCATGTTAATTTTCGAATGCTAAGTTCACATGACCTGGATCAGGCCCCATTCGCCCAAGTCAAGAAAAATTTGAGTTAGTTTTCGAAAAGGTGTAAGACTGGGCTACTTAAAAAGCCATGTTTTCGCTGCCACTTAGAGGTCAGCTTGCTGTACCTGAATACTTAACTGTTGCTCATGAAGGAGGTCTCATGAACCCTTGTTGTCGATTAAGCCGTAAGGGCATTACCACAATTCTTTGTAGAACCGTTTTTGCTTTGAGCTTGCTGCTCTGTCCAAGCTTCGCTCAATTGGCGCTTGCTGTGGATCCTCCGGCCTGCGGAGAGAATGGCCAGGCCGACATCGTCATCATGATTGACAGAACGGGCAGTATAACAAGTACCGATCTTCAAAATGAAAAAAATGCCGCCAAGGTTTTGTTAAACAGTTTTTCCGGCGCTATTATCGACAAGCCTCGCGTTGCCATCGGAACTTTTAATGTTGATGACGGTCCTGATGCGCGAATTGTAACCGGCGGCGACCTTACAAATGTATATGGAGTGGATAATGCTAACCCTGCACTAGACTCGGGGCTTTATGCTGCTATCAACGATATTACTACAAGTTCAAGTTTTACCAATCTC
>CAZJXY010000408.1:0-3924 GCA_964549925.1 uncultured Bdellovibrionales bacterium
GTCTCCTAAAGTGTGTGCGTTTCCACTCGGTTGACGGAATTATTCCTTTATTTTCCGCCACAAGATCCAGGCCGGTGTACTCGCCCAAGCCAAATCTATGGGCATATTCACTGATTCTATCGACCCCTAAACGTTGACCCACTTCATAGAAGTAAACATCGCAGGACTGCACAATCGCATCATATAAATTTACTGAGCCATGACCAGATTTTTTATGACAGCGAAAGTCATGGCTTCCAAAACGCAGCACTCCTTTGCAATTAACCGTGGTAGTTGGGGTAATCACGCCTTCGGCAAGAGCTGCGGTGCCCATGATCATCTTAAAGATCGAGCCGGGAGGATATGCTCCTTGTACCGCCCGATTAGTAAGCTTTTTATCCCGACCAACCGAAAGGTCTCTCCAAATATCCTCTGGTATATCTGCGGTAAAGATATTCGGATCAAACGCCGGCTCCGAAGCCAATGCGAGCAACTCTCCCGTTGAAGGAACCATTGCCACGACTGCGCCTCGGTGAGTCTCTAGTGCAGACTCTGCCGCGGCCTGAATATCTCGATCAATCGTCAGGTAAACGTCATGTCCGGGTCGCTCCGGGTCGAAAGAAAATTCTCCTATCCGGTTTCCGAAGGCGTCGACTTCCAGTCGCTGCAATCCACGTACTCCCTGCAACCAATGCTCAAGTTTTTTTTCCAGACCGTACTGCCCAACCAAATCCCCGGTCATCGCTTTTTGGTATAACGGTTCACTCAGTTGGTCTTTAGTCACTTCACGGATGTAACCTACGCCGTGAGAGGCGAAATTATTGTAAACGTATTCCCGAACGGGTTGAATTCCAACCGCGATACCAGGCAACTCATATTTCCTCGCCACGACTTTGGCCACTATATCTCTAGAGACATCGCGAATTAGCAATCTAGGCTCGAACGGTTTGCGCTTACGTTGATATCTATCGACCACTGAAAGACTATTGGTCGTCAAGCCAAGGATCTGCTCGAGTCTTCGCAGAGTGCTTGGAATATCGGGGCAATCCTCGCTAACCAATTCAATATTAAAAGACGGTCTGGATTTCGCGATTACGGTGCCATTACGATCGAGGATTCTGCCACGCGGCGCTGAGATAAAAACAGTTCGAATTCGATTATTCTCTGAGAGCTGTCGGAAATATTTTCCTTGAACTATTTGGAGATACCAAAGCCTAAGTGTAAGCAGAAAAAAAGCGAATATGACCACGCCAATCGAGACATATACTCTCAAATTAAGATTGAAGGCATTTCGGTCAAAATGCTGTCCCATCGTTAAGCTACTCGCTGATAGCTACCAAGTGTAGAGCGGCGTGAGCGATCGAGAGCCCTTCCCGAACGTCGCGGTACAATTTTCTTAAATATCGAAAATAGTAGGGGCGACACGAGCGCAGTGGAAATCGCTTCGGGGAGAGAGGTCCCAATCAAAAGCTCCCATGAATTACCCAAGGTAATAAACTGACTAACCATGATCAGATACACCGCTTGAGCTATAAGCGTCGCAAAAAAAGTTGTCAGACCAACTGTAACAAACGACTCTAGAAACAATTTCTGCGAAAATGTGCTGATAGCGGCGTAAACAACGACAAAGGCGCCGGCATTCGGACCTAGCAGCTCGCGCGAGGCGAAGACATCGTACTCCAATCCAAGTATAAAACTCATTAACACCCCCCAACTACCCTTATGAAAGAAGGCCAGATAGAGCACTATAGGAAGGACCAAGTTCGGTGCGAAAAGCGATGGATTGAAAATTGATCGCAAGATACTCTGGAGTGCTATTAGCACTACACCGTAAAAAAACACAAAGAGGGACTGTCTCATTTTACACCCCCGCCAGCGGAATCTTCCAATTTGACGTCGGTCAAAACCAAGACCCTCTCTAATTTAACAAAATCAACTGTGGGCTGAATATCCACTAACTTAAACTGACCGCGCGGATTTTGATCGACTCCTGATACGGTACCGACCAGTAGACCCTTTGGATAAACGCCGTCCTTACCCGAGGTGACTACTCGATCTCCTACTTGCACTTCCTCTTCTTGTGCAATAAAGCGCATTCGGCAAAGTTCGCCACCACTACCCTCTACAACGCCGCGTGCTCGAGTTCTCTGTACAATAGAATCGACCCCGCTAACGTGGTCGGTTAAGAGCAACACTTCGGATGTGCGTCGCGCGACCTTAATTATCTGCCCCACAACCCCTTCGCCCTCGATTACTGCCATGCCGCTCTTTAATCCATCAGAGATTCCTCGATCAATCGTAAGAGAGTGCACCCACGGCGATGGATTAACTCCTATAACCGATGCCACCATCCCCTTAAGCTCAGACTGCTTAGTAATGGAAAGCAGCTCCTTTAGATTAGCGTTCTCATGCTCGTACTCACGATATCGGGCAAGATCCGATTCCAAGGTTGCGATACGAGACCTAAGCTCGCCGTTCTCCTGCTGCACACCAATTAAATTAACATACCCATTCCAAAGCGATCCTATCCCGCCGCGTAGTGATAAACTCATAAACTCGAAAGGTGATACCAACTCAGCGACTATCACGTCACCAATTTGTGCCGCCTGAGGGTGTCTAGCGCTAAAAACCGTAAGCACGAGCGAAACGCAAAAGAGGATGAAGGACGAGAGGGCCACCGTTAAGTAGCCGCCCTTCAAGCTATGACTTTTGCCAAATGCCATGGTTGAACAGCTGCAATCAGAGCGCTTTTCAAAACATTTCTACATCGGGGTCAAAACGTCCCGATAGTCCTCGATTTGATCTAAGACCTTTCCGGAGCCTAGCACAACAGCAGCCAGAGGATCCTTAGCTAGCTCTACTTTTAACCCAGTCTCATGGGCAATTAAAGCGTCTAAGTTCCTAAGGAGCGATCCGCCACCAGCTAAGACAATACCACGCTCCAAGATGTCACAAGAAAGCTCCGGGGGGGTACGTTCCAGCGCCGTTCTGACCACTTCAAGAACTTGATTGAGCGGCTCCAGAAGGGCATCTCGTACCTCCGTCTCACTGACAATTATGGTCTTTGGAACGCCAGCCACGAGATCACGTCCCTTGATCTCAACCGATAAATTCTCCCCTGTTGGCACGACAGAACCTATCGCAATCTTGATCTGCTCCGCAGTACGCTCGCCTATAAGAATGTTAAAGCGCCGCTTTACATAGCTCACGATTGCTTCATCCATCTTGTCACCTCCCAGTCGAATTGATTGGGAGTACACAACCCCTTTCAGAGAAACTATCGCTACTTCAGTGGTTCCGCCCCCGATATCGACGATCATGCTTCCACGTGCTTCATCAATCGGCAGCCCTGCTCCGATCGCTGCGGCCATCGGTTCTTCAATCAAGAAAACCTCCCGCGCTCCAGCCGATTCAGCCGAGCTTACTACCGCGCGTCGCTCCACCTCCGTAATTCCATGTGGTACCGAAATTATGACCCTTGGTCGCATGCGGAAAAAAGACCGTCGTTGCCCTACTTTCTCGATGAAATGCCGGAGCATTTTCCCCGTTATATCGAAGTCCGCGATTACACCTTCGCGCAAAGGCCTGACCGCCCGAATAGAGCCTGGGGTCCTACCGAGCATGTTCTTGGCCTCACTCCCTACAGCAACTACTTTTTCCCGCCCCGACCCCGATCCCTGAACGGCAACTACTGACGGTTCATTACACACAATTCCTTGCCCACGCTGATAAATCAGAGTGTTCGCCGTCCCGAGGTCGATCGCTAAATCTGAGGAGAATAATCCAAACATACACAGCCTAAAAAATTAGATTTATACTCTGGCATAGCGAGTTTTTTAACAGCATGGTCAAAACCTAACCGGTTTTGACAAAGTTTTATGCCAGAGTATTTATTTTCTGCGGCAAAAAATGGCTTCGCCATTATTTTGCTCGCCCAACGATAAC
>CAZJXY010000409.1:0-3903 GCA_964549925.1 uncultured Bdellovibrionales bacterium
TTTTTTCATCAGAGATCTATCGGACGGAGAGACCTTGGTTCCCGGAAAAGAGTTTCATCAGGACAGTTTGAATACCGAAGACAAGGTAGTTCAGGAACGGCGTAGAAAGTTACTGGATGACATGAATGGAAATCGCGCCATTCTTCGCTTGGCTGATAGCTGCGTTGAGAAAAATATTAAACTTTTTGCGGCGATTAATCCCAATGCTAACACTGACAAAACAAAAAAACTGATGTGGGCTCTGCCTGAAGTTTTAGCCAAAAAGAAGCTTACTTTTTTGGAGCTTCGCGAAGATTATCTAAAATTAGTGGGTCAGAAATTAGTGCCGGAAGAAAGTATGAGATTAAAAGGTGATCCTCACCCCGGTCCGGGTGGGCATAAGCTCGTGGGAATGTTATTGGCTAAAAGGCTTTCGGATTTTATCGAATCGAAACACTAAAACGAGAGCAATTCTCGAATCCGTGTTACCACCTTTTCTGCGTTGGGTAAGAAGGCTTTTTCCAAAGTGGGAGCAAAAGGCACTGGGGTATCCAATGATGCAAGCCTAGCGACCGGACAATCAAGCTCGGTGAAAGCCTCTTCGGCGATGGTTGCAGCGATCTCCGCTCCATACCCTCCGGTCCTAGTTGCCTCATGAACTATGAGTGCTCTATTTGTTTTAGCAATGCTGTTTAGGACCGCATCCTTATCCCAAGGAAGTAACGATCGTAGATCTAAAATTTCAACTTCAACGCCATCCTCCGCAGAAAGTGTATCTGCAGCAGCCTGAGCTACCTGGACCATTGAGTGATAAGTTATTACGGTGATGTCGCGTCCTTCACGCACAAGCCTTGCCTTTCCGATTGGCACCACACCATCGTCTTTGACCAGTTCTTCTTTGACTCTACGGTACAGAAATTTGTGTTCCAAATAGAGCACCGGATTATCATCTCGAATTGCCGCCTTCAAAAGGCCGCGCGCATCATTCGGTGTACTTGGAGCCACGATCTTTAAGCCGGGGATATTCAGAAACCAACTCTCTGGATTGCAGGAGTGAAACGGACCAGCGCCGAGTCCCCCACCGGCAGGTAATCTGACCACAAGCGGCATCTTTGCACCCCAACGGTAATAGTTTTTGGCTGCCTGCTCCACTAACTGGGTGTAGCCTTCGGTCACGAAGTCTGCAAACTGCATCTCGGCAACCGGACGCATCCCAAGGAAAGTAGAACCGATTGAAAGGCCGATAATCGCATTTTCACCAATCGGAGTATCGACCACTCGGTTCGAACCGAAACGAGAGAGTAGCCCTTTAGTCGCTTTAAAAGCGCCCCCGAAATGGCCGATGTCTTCGCCAATCAAGAAGACATTTTCGTCTCGCTCCATCTCCTCAAACAGGGCAAAGCGAATCGCGTCGATGTAGGTTACGGCGCCCTCCGGGAACGGCTCGGCTTGAGCGCGCTTAGGAACAGGTACTATTCCACCAAGTGCCTGCTTTTTTGCCGCGGACTTTTTCATCGGGCGTACACTCCCACAGTCACATCTTCAGGGGCCGGGTAATCTTTGGATTTCGCAAAGTTAATCGCACTCTCAATATCGGCCCGAATTTTTTCAGTTAGCTCACGGTCGGATCTCTTGGTTAACCAACCTCGCTTCATAAGTACGCGTCGATACTTAACTACTGGGTGTAGTTTTAGCCACTTCTCCTTTACCTCTTTAGGTACATACTCAGCGCCGTCATGTGCGCTATGGCCATGCAGGCGGCAAGTAATAGTCTCTATTAGACTTGGACCAAGCCCAGCGCGGGCGCGTTCAGCTGCAGCGCTTACGGTTTTATAGACTAATTCGACGTCGGTTCCATCAATTGTGACTCCAGGCATTCCGTAGCTTATTGCTCGATCGGAGAGCTTTTCGCAGCGGTATTGGTTCTCGGTCGGAGTGGAGTAGGCGTACTGATTATTTTCGATCACCAGAATAAACGGGAGATTTAAAACGGAAGAGAAATTCAAAACCTCGTGAAAGCCGCCCAAGCTAGTCGAACCCTCTCCGATAAAGGCCAAAGCCACATTCTTTTTCTTTTTTTGCTTCATCCCCAGAGCACATCCGGCTGCGAGCATTGGTGATGTAGCAAGATGCGAAATTAATGAGATAACCCCGCGTTCCAAAGAACCCTGGTGGGCAGAGTTATCACGTCCCTTGGTTTGGCCCTCGGCACGCGCCATCAGTTGCAGCATCATTTCGTTTAAACTTTCGCCGCGTACAAAGTGTGCTCCGATACAGCGGTGGCTTGGGGCGATCCAGTCGCCGCGCTGCAAAACTGAGGAAGCGCCAACCGACACCCCCTCGTTTCCACATCCGGTAAAAAGGCCACCAAATAGGTCCCCTTGTTTGTAGAGTTTGATCAGCCGATCTTCGAACTCGTAGGTCAACAACATCTCTTGATAAAGCTTCAGCCCCAATTTCCGATCGATTTTTCCTGTGGGCTTTAATCTGAGAGCCTCAAGCTTACTGACCTTTACGTGCATTGCCTCTAGTGACACTGTTAGCCGATCCTAGTAAGAGAGAAGTTCAGTCAAAGCGTTCAATACATCGCTATTTTGCGGGAGAATTACCTCTTCCAGCGCCGGTGCATGTGCAACAGCGGCTACGGGTTTCATCCCGACTCGTTTGACCGGGGCATCAAGATACTGAAAGCAGACATCCGATATTTGAGCCGCGATCTCTGCCCCAAAGCCCATAAACTCGGTATCTTCCTGTGCCACCAATACGCGCCCAGTCTTTTTTACGCTCTCAAAAATTGTCTCTGTATCGAGCGGCGCGATGGTGCGGAGGTCAATAATCTCAACTGACATGCCATCTTTTTCCAGCTCATTTGCAGCAAGAATACTCTTATTTACCAGCGCGCCCCAGGTGACAATCGTAGCGTTGCTACCCTCACGTACTACCTTTGCCTTGCCCATCGGGACTAAGAAATCGGCATCCCCTTCGGGGCCTTTTGCGTACACTTGGCGATATAAACCTTTGTGTTCAAGGAATAAAACTGGGTCCTTGCCGCGGATAGCCGCCTTTAAGAGGCCTTTCGCGTCTGAAGCATTCGATGGATAGAGCACGACCAAGCCGGGAAAGTGAGCGAATGTCGCCTCGATATTTTGCGAGTGGTAACAGGCCCCGTGGATATATCCTCCGACAGCCACACGAATTACAGCTGGGCAGGTAAAATCACCACCGGAGCGGTAGTTCATCATCGCAAGCTCGTTTCTTATCTGCATCATTGCAGTCCAGATGTAATCGCCGAACTGAATCTCGGCTACGGGCTTTAGACCTAAAGTAGCCATACCGATTGAAACACCGGCGATTGAACTCTCGGCTAACGGCGCATTGAAGCAGCGATCGGTTCCGTGCTTTTTGGTAAGACCAGTAGTCACGGTAAAGACTCCGCCCTTACCGTGTGCCACGTCTTGTCCGAAAATGTATACGTTTGGATCACGCGTCATCTCCTCATCTAAGGCATGATTGAGCGCGTCTACTAAATAAACCTCCTCACCGTTTGGGATCTCTTCCGAGATGTTCTGAGGATAGGAATCGACTAGGATATTCTTCATCACATCCGCTGGGTTTGGGTCAGCTTGTTCTTCAGCCCACTCCGCGGCTTCGTCTACCTCGCGCTTTAATTTTGATTCGAGCTCAGCCAAGTCTTTCTCTGAAGCCACTCGATTCTTGATCAGGTGAGCTTTGAGTAAAGCGATTGGGTCGCGCGACTTCATCTTCTCAATTTCGCTTTGCTCTCTGTATTTTAAGTGATTGTCCGAGATCGAATGGCTCTGCAGGCGTGGAACTCGGGCTTCGACTAAAGTAGGGCCATCACCGGCTTGGGCGCGATCATAAGCAGCCGTTAGTATCTCATAGGATGCAACAAAATCGGTGCCA
>CAZJXY010000410.1:0-3895 GCA_964549925.1 uncultured Bdellovibrionales bacterium
CTAAGCAAGTCCTCGATGATTGAGTTTAAGCGCTCGCATTGCTTTGCTATGATCGCCAAAAAGCGCTTGGCCTCCTCAGGTTTATTGATTGCACCGTCCAATAGTGTTTCTACAAATCCCTTAATCGAAGTAATTGGGGTGCGGAGCTCGTGCGATACGTTTGCTACGAAATCTCTGCGCACGTTTTCAAGCTGTTTAACACGAGTAAGATCGTTAATCACAATCAGCATTCCGATGCGTTCCCCATCAGCGCTTTTAAGATCTGAGGCATGAACGTAAAGACTGCGGTTGCTCTCGTCTCTAAGCTCGATCTCAGCATCTCTTGGGCTATTTAATTCTTCGAGCAGAGAGCCGAAGAATCGATTGAATTCGCTGTGCCTGATTACTTCTGGAATCGGACGACCGATACAGTTTTCGCGGCGGATACCAAAAATAGTCTGGGCTGAGTCGTTTAGACTTACTACATTAGACTCGGCATCAACGGCGATTACCCCTTCATCCATACTCGAAAGCACGGCATCAAGTGCGTTGCGCTGCTCTGAAACCTCGGAGATTTTATCGCGCAATCGTTGGGACATTATATTAAAAGTGGAGCTTAGCTCCGCAAGCTCTGCAGGTCCGGATAGTGGGAGCCGTTGCTTTAACTCTCCGGAAGCGAAGCGCTCGGCTCCAACTCGAATATTCTCAATAGGCTTGGCGATTCTTCGACTAACAAAAAAAGATACAAAGGCAACGGCCAGGGCGGCCAAGGCACCAATTAGAAGGAGCCGTTGATGCAGCGACGCGAGAAGCTCGTTTACCGAGGCGATCGGCATAGCCGCACGAATAACGGCAATGCTGCTCCCTTCACTCTCAAATGGCAGAGCTACATACAGCATCTCTCTTTGAGCAGTGTGACTAAAGCGCTGGGCTGTCCCGACCCCGCTCTTTAAGGCCGCTTGAACTTCCTCGCGTGACCCGTGATTCTCCATTAGTTTCGGATCGGATTCCGAGTCAGCAAGAACGGAGCCATCCCTTGCGATCAACGTCACTCTAGTGTCGCTACTTTTGGCGATTTTGCTTGAGAGCTCCTGGAGTCTCAGCGCATCGCTTTTACTCGCGACTTCTGAGAAGAAAAATTTTATCGTATTCGTACGAGCTTCGAGACCGAGCCTAATCTGCTCTGCTAAATACCGCTCTGCTACCGACGTGGCGAATATTCCGGAAATTATCAGAATCACGATCGCTAGCGTGAGATAGATTGGAAAGATCTGCCAAAGTAGTCGGGTGCGTCTCACTTTCAGTCAGGTTAGTTTAGCACTATTCTTTAAAGCGGTATCCTACACCACGGACGGTTTCAATGTAATCCTCGTGTTGGCCTAGTTTTTTGCGTAGTCCGGCGACTTGAACGTCAATCGAACGGTCCGTGACAGGGTAGTCATCTCCGTGCACCCCTTCTACGATTTGGTGGCGAGTAAAGACCCAACCAGGTTTGGCGGCGAGGAACTGAAGGATGCGAAACTCGGTAGCTGTTAACAGGAGATTCTCACCGCCTAAGGCCACCTCATGCTTTCGCGGATTGATAGATAGCTCATGAATCTCCAGCAACTGATCGGGTAATGGTTCTGGATGTTCGGGCCGTCTTAGAACTGCTCGAACTCTGGCCAGGAGAATTCTTGGACTAAAAGGTTTCGTTAGGTAATCATCAGCGCCGAGTTCTAGTCCAGTGACAATATCTGCTTCCTCCCCCTTGGCGCTAAGCATAATTACCGGAATGGCAGACGTTTCTGGGGAAGATTTCAGTTTGCGACAGACATCCAAACCGTTCATCCCGGGCAGCATGATATCTAAGACCATCAGATCGGGTTTGAGATCTCTCGCGTTCTCTAGTCCGGATTCGCCGCTGGTTGAAATGCTTACCTTAAAGCCCTCCTTGGAGAGATTGTAACTCACCAACTCAAGAATATCCTCTTCATCATCGACGACTAAGATCTTTTCATTCGCCATAATTTTATTCCTCGGTAGCCAGCGTTCTATTACCATACCGATGGCTCGTAGTCACGGAGCGGGGTAGTTTTCCATCTGCGCGTCCTAACAATTTCCTAACAATTGGTGAAGTCGTCTTTCAGCTAGACCAATAAGATATTCGGGAATTGGTCAGTTAAAATTTGGTTAGTTCAACTTAAACTGAAAGATGTCGCGGTCAATTCAAGGTATGCTCAGCGAGTAATTCTAAGATTCTTGGGGGTGCCTAGTGATGCATCAGATCGCAGAAGAATTAGGTTTAAATTTTGAGGACGAAGATGACCCACTTGATTCTTCAATTACGAGTGCAGAACCGCTACGCGCCGAACATTTTCGCGAAGAGAGAATGTATCTTCCGGAGGACTTCGACCTAGTACGTAATGTCTTGGCCTACGCGTTGCATACTTGCTCTGATTTATCGAGTGGAACCTCAACTCTTCAACAAGATCAGATTGAGCAAGCCCTGGTCAACGTAATGCAGATGGTTTTTAATCACGAGTCTGCTGAATTTATCTCAACGGAGATTCTATGCGCTGCTCTAAATTCGGGAGTACAGGGAGAGCGAATCTCTGAAGTCATCGCTGTGCGAAACTATTTTGGGAAAGAGATTTATGGTTCGGTATTAAATCGCCTATTAGCTGACGACCCCGATATCTGCTGTAGAAAGACGGAGCCGCTTCCTACTCTGAATTACACTCGAGTTGAGATGGAATTTGTAGCATTCACAATTACGGGCTTTGTAGATGATCAATTCCGGAAGGGAGCAGGAAATTCTGACATGCTTAGTGCGTGCTTGGTTCGATTTGGAAACTCTATTCAGCAAGCAATGGAGCGGGCTTCGATTGAAGTTATTTGTAACCCACTAGAGGACAGTTTCGGCGAATCTAGTGCGACGACTTTGAGGAAGCCTCAATTTCCATCACAGTCGCAAATTGGTACTCTCCTTGAGACGGATTCTGTAGTTGAAGCTCACTTGCCCCACCTGTCTCTCCAATCTTGAATCTAAGTTTAGCGCTAAGCGTTTTTCCGTCCGGATTTAGTTTTCCGCGAATCGAGATCTCAGCGGGCAATCTAAACCTAGTGCCGAGATGTTCGATATAGGCCTTGCCTTGGGCCACACCCACGAAAAGGCCGTCTTCCAAGTACGAGAACTCAGTGAATCTAACATCAATCTTTCTAAGCCATGCTCCACGATCGATGTGATGGACAATTTCAAACGGAGTAAGTTCCGGCGGCGGCTCCGTGGTAAAAAGAATCGAAGCTGTGCGTACCTTCAATCCTGCAGCTTCAAATTTGGACCGCACCTCATTTTCCCCTGCCTTGGTATATCCATTTAGTTGAGTGATTTCTGAAGCGCGAAGCACTCCGGAGTCAGTTTTGATATCAGGTTCGAGAGCCGCATTGTCCAATAGTCTCTCAAGCAACTCTTGATCGATCGGTTTGTAAGAATCACGAAAGTATATCCAATTTCCAACTAATAGAACGATTAAGGCAAAAAGGATGCTAATCAAAGTCTCAGATGGTAAATGAAAACTTCGAGGAGGCGATTCGGTGCGGTGCGAGTATGGAACTTTTGCTGAAGATGTTACGCACTTGGTTTCTGGTCTCGGGGCTTCGATTTTTACGGACTTCGTTTCAGGTGTGGCGTTACCCGGGGCGGGCGATTCAACCGCAGCGGGTTTAGATTGAACCGGTAGCTCAGGCTGAGGCTCTGGATCCCCTATCTGTATGGAATCGTCGACAACATTTGTTAACTCGATTATCGGGACGGCAACTCTCTTTCGTCCCTGCGATTCCTCAAGTTCAAACTGTGGCGCTTGCACGCCAGCTATGTTTGGGTCGATTTTGTCAGGCTCAGGTTCGAACTGTTTCAGCAGTTCCGAAACCTCAG
>CAZJXY010000411.1:0-3880 GCA_964549925.1 uncultured Bdellovibrionales bacterium
GAACTCCAAATGCTTGTAATAATTGTCACACCAAAGAGGGCGCGGCTTGGGCGGCTCAAGCTGTGGAGCGCTGGTACGGAAAGGAGAGAAAGCAATTCCAAACTTTTGCCGCGGCCTTTGATGCAGCCAAAGTTGGCAAGATTCGCGCTGAATCCGATCTACTGAAAATAGTCGCCGATCTATCCACACCAAACTTTGTTAAAGCCTCCGCGCTCGCCTCTCTCGCTCCAGTTCTCTCGCAAGCGGCACTTCCTGAACTGCAGCGATCAATTAACAGTAATGACCCGATTATTAGACTTGGAGTGCTTGAGGCGCTACAGAACGCGCCGCTGCCGGTCCGAAAGGATTTGGCTTTTCCACTCCTTACCGATGCGCTCTTTGCGCTGCGCGCATCGGCGGGGAGATTACTTACTCCAATTTCGGCTACGGAGTTAAGCCCAACAGAGAAGGGTAAGTTAGAATCCGGTATTAACGATTACGTTACCTCGCAACGTTTCACGGCTGACACCCCTCAGTCGCAGGTCAATTTGGGGATTCACTATGCAGAAAGAGAAGATCTGACTCAGGCTGAGAGCGCATACAGGAGAGCTATATTTCTTGAGCCGATGTTCCTTCCAGCTTACATTAACTTAGCCGACCTTTACCGAATTAAGAATGATGATGGCAAAGCTGAGGAGATCTTTAATAGGGTCCTCAAGATTAAGCCTGATTATCCTGAGGCGCTCCATAGCTTGGGATTGTTATTAGTGAGGACCAAACGACCGAAAGAGGCGCTCGCCTCTCTAAAACGTGCCGCTGAACTTGATATAGAAAATCCATCTTTTGTGTACGTGTACGCAGTGGCGCTGCATGACCTTGGCTCAATCGATCTCGCCATCTCGACCCTGGAACAGGGTTTAAAACACCATCCGGAGAACCATGAGATCCTGTTGGCGTTAGCATCTTTCTCGTCCGAAGCCGGACGAGAGGATCAGGCGCAGCGATGGTGGGAGCGAATTAATTACCTCTGGCCACCACAATCCCCTTGATAGGATTGATACAACTGGTTAGAGTCCGCTAGCTAAAATTATCGATTGGAATTCTATTTCAAGTTTGCGGAGATTTTGAAGATGAAACTTTTTGCCAGGGGCGTAAATACTGTACACATATCCTTAGCCCGACTAAGTGCGGCATTAGTGATAATTCTGGGAGTATCTGCGGTCCAAGCTCAGACAAAAAAGCCCAATATCCTCGTAATATGGGGAGACGACATCGGATATTGGAATGTGAGCTCGTACAACCAAGGGATGATGGGGTATAAAACACCTAACATCGATAGCATCGCAAAAGAAGGCGCGTTATTTACCGACTGGTACGGCCAACAAAGCTGCACCGCCGGGCGGTCCGCTTTTATCACCGGTCAAAGTGGCTTCCGCACAGGAAATCTAAAGGTCGGGCTTCCCGGCGCAAAGGAAGGTATTCAAGCGCGCGATGTCACTATTGCCCAGCTTCTTAAAGCGCAAGGCTACATGACCGCGCAGTTTGGCAAAAATCATCTTGGTGATCGGGATGAGCATCTGCCTACAGCGCATG
Organism: uncultured Bdellovibrionales bacterium; assembly: GCA_964549925.1. Taxonomy (GTDB): domain Bacteria; phylum Bdellovibrionota_C; class UBA2361; order UBA2361; family J135; genus CAZJXY01. The sequence continues at coordinate 1,573 of CAZJXY010000411.1, forward strand.
GATTTGATGAATTTATGGGTTCACTCTATCACCTGAATGCCGAAGAGGAGCCTGAACATCCCGACTATTTTAAAGATCCGGAGATGATTAAAAAATTTAACACGCGCGGCGTAATTCATACCTGGGCTAACCCCGACGGTACTCAAAAGATCGAGAGTACCGGTCCGTTAACTAAGAAACGGATGGAGACAATTGATGAAGAGGTTACCAAGGCCTCATTAGATTATCTTGAGCGGGCAAAGAAGGCCGATAAACCTTTCTTCCTGTGGTGGAATTCGACGCGCATGCATAACTGGACGCAACTAAAAAAAGAGAGCGCCGGGAAAACGGGGCTGGGTCTTTATCCAGACGGTATGGTTGAACATGACGCCATGGTTGGCCAACTACTTGCAAAGCTTAAGGAGCTTGGGCTCGATCAGAACACCATCGTTATGTACTCAACTGATAACGGTGCTGAGAAGATGACCTGGCCCGATGGTGGGCAGTCTCCATTTCATGGGGAGAAGGGCACACAATGGGAAGGCGCATTTCGCGTTCCCTGCGCCATTCGCTGGCCTGGAGTGATCAAGCCCGGCACGGTTTTAAATGACATCTTCGCCCACGAAGATATGCTTCCAACAATCTTAGCCGCAGCTGGGGTGCCGGATGTGAAGGAGCAGCTCTTAAAAGGGATGAAGGTTGGTGGTACTACTTTCAAGGTGCACCTGGATGGTTACAATATTACTGATGCCTTAGCCGGCAAAGAGCCAAGTCCGCGTAAAGAGTTCTTTTACTTCGGGGATGATGGCAATTTAACAGCGCTGCGATATCAGCAGTACAAGATCGTCTTTCAGGAGCAGCGTGGCGAAGGGTTTGACGGGTGGCAGGAGCAGTACACTACACTGCGCCTTCCTAAGATCTACAACCTCCGTTCAGATCCATTTGAAGAGGCTAACCATTCTATAGATTATGAACGCTGGCGGATAGATCATCTGTTTCTACTTGTGCCCGCTCAGCAGTATGTGGGGCAGTTTCTCGCGACGTTCAAGGAGTTTCCTCCGAGCCAGAAAGCCGGGAGCTTTAGCCTTGACCAAGTTATGCAGACCCTCTCTTCCGGCGCAGCCGGCGGCCAGGGCGGGAACTAAGGGGAGTCATAGCTCTAGGTCGACAGATTCTTCTAGGGTAATCGGTGAACTCGGGAGTGCCTGCAGCCTGCAGCAGGCGCTGGAGTCTTCTTGCGCCACATCTATAGGCGCTTACTTAGTAGGCTGCGAGCCCGCCATAGAGCGTTGAGCATCTACCATGGACTGCTGACCAACACGCAGAAATCCATCCTGAGCTCTATCTAGGTCGGCGATCAGAGCAAATACAGCAGCAAATGCTACTGCCAACCCAGCCATCGCCGGAGAGCGCCTAGTCGTAGAAATTCCAGCTTGGTATCCAACTGCGCCCAATCCCAATAGTGCAAAACCAATTAGAATTACCCAAATAACAGTCGGAACTCGGCTTCGTACCCCGACATGCAGTCGCTTTGCATGCATATCGATCACGTCGTTCAACGAGCTTATAAATAATCCGTTTACGATCGACGTTGGGTTCCTTTGCGAAAGGACAATCGCCTGCTTCCATAGTAACTCCTGCAGCTCCTCGGAACGCGTCACTATCTCCTGTAACCTATTCTTCTCTACTACCTGCAACCGAACATCTACATATTCCTGAAGCAGCTTCTGAATTTGGGCCTGCTCCGGGTCAGATAAGAGTCGCGCGCGCAAAAATGTGGTGCCAATCGCGTTAGCCTCATTAAGCACGGCCTCTCTGCGTTGATCGAAACGGTTAGCGGCAAGGCTAAACGTAAACCCAAGCACCAGAGCAAGCAGCGCCAACATCGAAGCTACCATGGCGCCCACCGGCGATTCTTTTTCCCCAGGAGCTAAGGAGTGACGCCAACCCCCAGCCCGGTAACCGATCTCCATCGCAAGACAAAGCAATACTGCAAAACCGATTAACAAGCCGGCTAAAGGAAGATTGTCTAATGGCAAACTTTGCATGGATATTGACGTCCTCTCTGACAGGAAATTTTGAGAAGTTAGCCTTCATCAAATTCAGGAGGGAGTCAAGCGCGCTCTACTATTTCATAATCTTTGAGCGACCGCTTCAACTTAATCCAATACATTTGACACTGTCCTAAATAATTCAACCAGGGCGGCAATTGCACGTTGATATCCTTTACCAAAATCTGGTATGAGAGAGTCCCGTGAATATTTAGCGGGTTATATTAGGAGAAAAACATGAAAACTTTCTTAACTTTGATCGGAACACTAGCACTCAG
>CAZJXY010000412.1:0-3838 GCA_964549925.1 uncultured Bdellovibrionales bacterium
AAAAATAGTTATCGGGACGAAGTGGCCATTATACGGGGTCTGACCTTGAAATAGAAGATCAGCCTCATTTTTTCCTTGTTCGATGATCTTTAAAATTCTCTCCTTCGATTCCTGGTCGATCACCGGAGAAAGAAAAGTCGAGCGTTCACTTGGAGGTCCGACCAAAAGATCCGCTGCAGCATTTTTAATTCGTTCAATAAAAGCGTCGTAAGCTGTGCCTACGATGATGGCCCGCGAGCAGGCAGAGCACTTCTGTCCGGCAAAGCCAAAGGCGCTATTTAAGATCCCTTTGATCGCCTCGTCTAAGTCAGCATCTTCGTCAACAATGATTGCGTTCTTTCCACCCATCTCTGCGACTACGCGTTTGACGTTCTTTTGACCTTCCTGAACGTGGGAAGCTTTCTCTATTATATGCAATCCAACAGTCTTCGAGCCGGTAAAGCAGATGAAATCAACTTTGGCACTCTCAACCATATGAGCACCGATCTTTTCCCCGCGACCGGGAAGAAAGGCAAAAGCGTTTTTAGGAACACCGGCCTCGTAAAGTATCCGCGCCAACTCACCGGCGATCAGGCTAGTTTGTTCAGAAGGTTTTAGGGCAACACAATTTCCGGTTACAAGTCCAGCTACAGTCATGCCGCAGGCAATCGCTAGGGGGAAATTCCAAGGAGCTATCACAACGCCGACGCCTCGTGGCTGATAAAAATACTGATTCTCTTCCCCCATCACGTTCCCCATCTTCTGCGGCGGGCCGAGGCGTAACATCTCTTCAGCATAGTATTCGCAAAAGTCGATAGCCTCAGCCACATCAGCATCGGCCTCTTTCCAAGTCTTTCCGGCCTCGCGGATAATTAAGGCACACAGATCAAAACGGGCTTCACGCATCTTTCGCCCAGCATCGCGAATAATCTCGGCGCGCTTTTCAAAGGCAGTGTCTCTCCAGGCTGGAAATCCCGCAGTTAGGGACTGCAAAGCATTTTCTGCCTCTGCAACCGAGGCGAAGCGAACCTTGCCTAGAATAGTTTTCGGGGCGGATGGGTCGGTACTGGCGAAATCTTCATCTCCCGGAAGTACTTTACCGTCTACAATCGGAACTGCTCGCAGCTCCCCTTGGACGATGCGTTGATCCAAGCGCTTAAGAGCAGCGCTCATGCGCTCAACGTTTGCAGCTACACCGAAATCTGAAAATGGTTCATTCAAAAACATAATGATTCTCCCAAAAACTCAACTTACTCAAGTAACTGAGGCTCCCGCAGTAGGGTATCTAAAGTATCACTGTCGAAGAACGTGTGCCGCAGAAATGATTCATTTGAAGTATTTTCAAGTAATCGTCTGATCAAATATCCCATCCCTGGAATAATCGGTCCGAGCGGAACGTATTGTCGTACCAGATACCCGCTTTCCACAAAGGCCTTGGCGATAGGATCCGCCATTCCAAAAAGCATCTGCAATTCGAATCGATTGTTGGGCACTCCTTTAGATTCTGCATAACAGCAGGCGTGGCTTAGCGAGCGCACGTTGTGCGATCCAAAAGCCGGGAAGGTATGCTCGTGGTTATCAATTAGAAGTTTAGAAATCTTTTCATAATTGGCATCACTGCTTTCTTTTTTTGAAAAAAGTGGTGATGGCCAATTGTTCTGATTGCTGAGAATGGTCTCATAGTCCCAGTAAGCACCCTTTACTAATCGGATCGAAATAGGCGCTCCACGTTGTTTGGCGAAAGAAAGGAGTTCATGGTAAGTGCGCTCGGCTTCACGCGCGTAGGCTTGCAGGACTATACCCGGATAAGGGAACTCCAGAAACTCTTTTTGGCTAAAAACATTTTTAAAGACTCGATAGATTACGACGTTGTTGTCGGTATCTTCCGCATCAACGTAAAGCAGTGCGTTAATCTCCTTTGCCTTCCGAGCGATTAAGGAGAGTCTCTCAGAGAGGACCTCCACACTCCGCTCAACGTTTATGGAACTGCACTGAGAGTATAAAGCCGAAAGTTTGACCGAGATACAGATTGGACTGACTTCGCCCGGGTGATTTTTTATAATTGGAGCTGCTTCACGCCAGGAAGGAATCTCTTTCCCGAACACTTCTAGAGCTTCTAGATAGCGATTGACGTACTCGATACCTTCCTTTTCGCTAAGTGAGAATTCCCCTAAAAGGTCTACGGTAAAGGCTATCCCATTTCGGCGCAATCTTTTGAGCGGCTTTAAGGCTTCTACAGGATTTTGTCCGGCGATAAATTGAGAAGCCATTTCGCGCACGCTCTTTTTAACTATCAGTGCTAACAGTTTGGCGCGAAGTGAACTCGGATCGACGTTTAATCCCCAACCCAAAACTTTGGAGATTTCGCTTCCGACGCTCCCAAGGTACTCGTTTACGTGAGTGGCAATCTGTTGGCTAGTTCTTAGAGTTGGGAGGACATCTACCAGCCGAAACATATTCACTTTAAACTCGGGATGCTTCATTGACCATTCCATCACCCGACCGCTCCAGTAATTCTTATCAAAGGCCGAGGGCTTGGCTCGGTCAATCTGTTGAAAAATCTCCCGACCAAAGGCGATCACTTTCGAATTAAGATCACCAGATTTCGGAATCCGTGCTGCTTTGCCCATACTTGGATCTTTTACTGCTGCTGACTGACCCATATCACTACCTCATTACCTAACTATTCGGATATACGTTGGCTTTTATACACGAAAGTCCGATCTTAGGCCAATTTGGGCGGCTGAATTATCGGGATTAACATATTGGAGTTATTAATCAATTGGATAGGTAGAAGTCGGATCTCCGCGACCAATTCTCGGCTGATCGAATCAAAATAGTAAGACCGGTTCGTGATCGGCGGAAAGTAAATCGAGTAGTCGCTCGATCTTTCAAAGACTTGCACGGACTAAAAGCGCTAAAAAATTGGGGATTTCCTCGTTAGCCTGGTCGGTCGATAATAGATGAAGATGGATCAGAAAATATTTGTTCTTGATACCTCTGTAATTCTCTACGATCACGAAGCAATTGAGCATTTTGGTGAGCATGACGTAGTAATCCCGATTACGGTCTTAGAAGAGCTCGATAAATTTAAAAAAGGAAACGACTCAAAAAACTACTGTGCGAGAGAATTCATCCGCTTTCTCGATCAAGCCGCTAGCCAACACCTGACACAAGAATGGATACCGATTGGCGGGAGAAGCCAAGGACGATTTAAGGTTATTCTGCACGCAAATAGTAAGCTAGATGCTGATGATGTTTTTGGAGAAAATAAGGCAGATCATAAAATTTTAAACTCGGCGCTTGTTCTTCAAGAGACCGAACCGAATCATCGAGTTATTCTGGTTACAAAGGATATTGCGCTTAGATTAAAAGCCAAATCGCTAAACCTCCACGCCCAAGACTACGAAACCGGAAAGATTAAAAATCTAGATCTGTTGTATTCGGGAAAGGCTTACGTAGAAAACCTACCATCTTCAATTATTGACGAATTATACGAGCACGGGATAACCACTCCGGAGAAGCTCCCGATTACCGAATGGATTGATAATCAGTATTTCGTGCTAAAAAATGGTAAAAAGTCAGCGTTGGCTTACTATAATGCGTCGTCGCTTCAAGTATCACGAGTAGAGAAGTTACCCGTCTACGGTATTACCCCGCGTAATGCCGAACAGGTTTTTGCTATTCATGCGCTGCTTAATCCACAGATTCCGTTAGTTACGCTTCAAGGTGTAGCAGGAACCGGGAAGACCCTTTTAGCTTTGGCCTGCGCCTTGGAGCAACGCTCGCTTTACCGTCAGATTTACGTCTCAAGACCGGTGGTTCCTTTAAGCAACAAAGATATCGGATACCTTCCTGG
>CAZJXY010000413.1:0-3822 GCA_964549925.1 uncultured Bdellovibrionales bacterium
TGGCACCGGCAGGAAAAGATCCACTGCATGAGGAGCTAAGTATCCACTATCAAAAATTTGCTCCAGATCTGGCAAACTGGGGAAGAAAAAAGTCTTGGGAGGAGACCGTGGAAGAGGGGCGTGCCGAGTTAGTTGAGAGCAAACTTTTTGATCAAATCAAAGTCGTTGAGTTTCCAGAATCTGTAGGTAGTTATACAGCTGATGAATACCTTGAATTACTGGGAACTTATTCAGATCATATTAATATGGAGCAAGAGGCAAACACAGCGCTTCTAAGTGCCATTAAGGAGAGTATTTTAAGGGCAGGCGGAAGGATAGAAGACCGCAGGGTTGCGGTGCTTTACTTAGCAAAAGCCAAGCGCTAGTAGCCGGCTGGAAGTTCATCGGTTTTTTGAGTAATCTCTTCCGCATGTCTCTTTCATTATTAAATTTGGCAGATGCAATTAGTGGAAAGTTACACGGCACTGACGGTGCTATCAATATCGTGGAGCTCAGCTCCAATACCAGATCTCTGGCTTCTAACTCGGCCTTTGTGGCGTTGTCCGGCTCAAAACTTGACGGGCATGATTTTGTGGCCGAGGCATTTGAGCGCGGCGCGGCAGCAGCGATAGTCAGTAATCCGAAGGTCCTAGAGAATCGACCTGGCATAGTAGTAGATGACACCCGCGCTGCAGCGCCATTGGCGGCTTCGGCTGTGTATGCCAATCCGCAAAGCCAACTTAGCGTGGTTGGAGTCACAGGCACAAACGGAAAAACTACAACTAATTGGATGATCTACCATCTGTGGCGACTTTTAGGTGTTAAATCAGCGCGAATAGGCACTTTGGGGTATGAAAGCTTAAAATCAAGAGGAGATTTCGGGTTAACCACCCCCGATCTCTTCTCAGTCCATAAGTTGTTGGCTAAATTCGTAAGTGAAGGGGTGACTCATGTTGTAATGGAGGTTTCTTCTCATGCTCTCTCACAAGGGCGTGTCGATGGAATCGATTTTGACGCAGCCGTATTTACCAATCTGACACAGGATCATCTGGATTATCATCACGATATGCAGGATTACTTCGAAGCAAAATGGCTGCTTTTTAAAAAAATAATTGCGAGCTCGAAGAAGACAAAGGTATCAGTGGTTAACTCTGCTTCAGCGTATGGAAGGGAGATCTTAAAGCGGTTGAAAGGGGAAAGCTTCCTCGATTTTGGAAGTGACAAAAAAAATGCCCTTTGTATTTCAAATTTTGAGCAGAATATTTCGGGCAGCCGCTTTGATTTTATTACCCCCTACGGAAAATTTAAAATCGAGTCGCCCTTTATCGGGTTTCATAACGCCGAAAACTTAAGCGCTGCCGTTGGAGTTCTCTGCGGACTGGGGAGCGATCCTAGGGCAGTATCTGAGTTAGCTAAAGCGCTTCCCCAGGTGCCGGGAAGGCTTGAGCTGGTCAAAACTCGAGGACGAGTTGAATCTAAGTTCGCTGTATTTGTCGATTATGCTCATACTCCAGATGCCCTGATAAATGTTTTGAGAGCGTTGCGACCATTGACCTCTGGGAGGTTATCGGTCATTTTTGGGTGTGGGGGGGATCGCGATACTGGAAAACGACCTTTAATGCGGCAGGTTGCAACCGATCAGGCAGACCGGGTGTTTGTGACATCTGACAATCCGCGTACAGAGAAACCCGATGCCATAATCACGGATATCATGGCGGGAGCCGGGGCTTCAGAGCTGTCAAAACTTGTGGTAATACCAGAGAGGTCGGAGGCGATTCGTAAGGCTGTTTCTGAGCTTGATAGCGGGGATGTCTTACTGATCGCAGGCAAAGGCCACGAGGAATATCAGATAGTGGGCGATCAGAAGCGCCATTTCTCTGATGTTGAAGAGGCAAAAAAGGCGTTAGAGTCCAAAGATGTTATATAACCTGCTTTACCCACTTCATACGGAATACGGTTGGCTAAATGTTTTTCGCTACAATAGCTTTCGAGCGATGTTGGCGTTCCTTCTTTCTTTCTTGATAGTCCTTATTTTTCAACCTTATTTTATCCGAAAGCTTCGAGAACTAGGATTGAAGGGGCAGCCCATACGTGATGATGGACCAAAGAGCCATGAGACAAAGCAAGGTACACCGACTATGGGCGGCGTGGGGGTGTTATTCGCAGTTGTTATATCTACGATTCTTTTAGCCGACCTTACTAATCCCTTTGTATGGTTGACGCTTGCGGTTATGCTTTCTTACGCAGCGCTTGGTTTTGTCGATGACTGGAGAAAAATTACAAAGCAGAATACGAGAGGCGTGCCTGGACCAGTAAAGCTTTTTTGGCAGTCTTTGATCGCAGCAGTTGCGGCCGGAGCGCTGCTATATATGGATTTTTCCTCTGATTTAAGAGTTCCATTTTTTAAAGAGTTCGCTTTAAACCTCGCAATATTATTTGTGCCTTTCGTGATGCTGGTAGTTGTTGGAACTTCTAACGCGGTGAATTTAACGGATGGATTAGACGGCTTGGCAATCGGTCCCGTGATGACGGTTGCTGCGACTTATGCCATCTTTACTTTCTTAAGTGGTACTCAAAGTTGGGCGGAGTACCTTGGCATTCCGGCTATGCCGGAGGTAAAGGAGTTAACAGTCGTGCTTTGCGCGGTCGTTGCAGCCGGGCTTGGGTTCCTTTGGTATAATACTTTTCCAGCACAGGTATTCATGGGAGATATCGGCGCGCTCTCCCTTGGCGGACTGCTTGGGTTTATCGCCGTTTTGGTAAAGCAAGAGTTAATTTTGATCGTCGCCGGAGGAATTTTCGTGCTTGAGGCAGTCTCGGTAATTATTCAGCGCTACTCATTTAAATTAACCGGGAAGCGGGTTTTTAGGATGGCACCAATCCATCACCACTTTGAGTTAAAGGGATGGGCGGAACCAAAGATTATCGTTCGATTCTGGATTATCTCGATTGTTCTTGCGCTTCTATCCCTGACCACCTTAAAAATTCGGTGAGTTTGTCTTATCTTCGCCGCTTTGGCATTGACCTGCGTACAAAAGTAGGCGAACCCATGAAATGTCTCCCGTTAGTGGCAATAATTTTAGCAATGTTAAGCGGATAATAAGTTCCTTATTAAATGGAGCTACCTCTACGCAGAGCCCAGTTCTTCCATTCATTAACACGCTGGGATGCTCTTAGTCCCATTACCTCGGCCGAGGTAGCGACTTTGAAGTGCTCAATACATTCATTGCAAAGCTGATCAACTTCAGAATTTACGGCTGCCAGGGATTTCTCCGCCTGGGTGTGATCGTAGGCATCAATTCTTGCCTCTGATTTTGATAGCTCAGATCTCATGGATCTATAGGCCTGATTTAGGCAGCTGAGGAAATCCGCGTTCCTCCCATCAGTCCCTCCGCTTTGCGCCATTTTGTAAGCATGATCCAGACGCTCCAACCAGGGCGAATGCTCATCCGGCTCAGCACCGTTTTCAGACCTAGATTCATCCCAGAATAAATCCTGATAACGAATTACGGCTTCGAAGCGGGTAAAGATCTCCGGCCAGTAATCGGCCACATACCTTGTCGCAATCAGGCAGCCCAGATCAGGATCGCCACTTGCGGCGATAGTTGGGATCTTTTCAGCCAAATAATTTACGGTCTCAGCCAGACGCTCAAAGAAATGTGCCTGGCCTCTTTCAATATACCGTTCGCGCTGAAGACTGGCGAGCCGATTTTTGGAATCGATTAGGTTATCGGCCTCCATTACAAAGGCTACCGCCGATTGAATCTCTGCACTCCCCGCTCCATAACTATTAATGATTTTAATCAGAGCCTCCTTTGCGGTCTCAGGTATTCGACTCAGGTA
>CAZJXY010000414.1:0-3805 GCA_964549925.1 uncultured Bdellovibrionales bacterium
CTTTTTTCCTTAAAGACACACCGGGATCTTTTTCAGGCCAAAGGCTTAGCAGAAGGAGATGCTCATTCGGTCGGCTGGAGTGTTCTGCGCTCGGTCGGTACATTGCTTGCGGCATCTGTGCTAGCTGCCTTCTTGAGTGAGATCTTAGTGGGCTCAGCTGAGGGCGCGGGAAAGATTATGGGGATGTCACCGGCATTTATCGGATTAATCTGCGTTGCTATCGTTGGTGGGGCGGCCGAGTCACTTTCTGCCATAACGATGGGGCAGCGTGGTAAGATGGATCTTTCAATTGGCATCTCGATGGGAAGCTCGATTCAGATAGCGCTCTTTGTGGCACCAGTCTTAGTTTTAGCCAGCTACGTTGTTGCTCCAGAGCCGTTCCACCTTATGTTTAGTGCGCGTCTATTAGGCTTTTTGCTCCTAACCGTACTTTTGGGGGCGCTTGTGGCAGGAGATGGGCGAAGTAACTGGTACAAGGGGGTGCAGCTACTAGTGCTTTATATCATGTTGGCCGCGACGCTATACTTGATTCCTAGTTAACGTTACTCAAGACTGCAAACTGCCAGTTAAGAGTGAAAATTTCACTACTCATTACAAATCCGCACATCCACACCTCACGGAGTTGGGCTTGGAGTGGCCTTTTCGGATCCGCCAGTCAGTCCCCGTATGATCTGCTTCCCAAGTCCGATTCCTGCGTTGTTTTTTACAAAAGTTTTGATATCCGCTTCAACCTCGACGTCGGGTACTTTCCCGCGTACAAAGATTGGCACCACAATTCTTCCTAATCGACCAAAGAGATGTTTTAACGGTCCGATGTTCAAACCCAAGCGCGAAGCGCTCTCCTCTAATACGATTACATCCCCGCGCAAGTTAATATTCTTATCAAACGCCAGAGTGCCGCTTAAATCGACGTTGTAGCTTGGCCGCGAGAGCTTGGCCGAATCGATATAAAGTAGACCATCCTGGACGCGCATCTTCGCATCAACCGATTGAACTTCGCGCTCGAAGTTGGCCGGCTCGGAACCAAAGATCCCTCCAACTACAGGTACAGCGCGCAAGGCCCCTAAGATCTTAGTTCCGATTGATCGCGGCGAAATTTTGGTTTGCAACATTTTGGCTTCAGCGTTGCCGCTAAGCGAGTTTGGAAAGTCATTGCGCTGCCCTTTTAGGCTAAGCGCAGGAACATCCAGTTTACCTTGCATCTCTGAATTGGAGGCGGGGGCAACAAAAGTTATAAGGCGGTTAAGATCTAACTCTTTAGCTGAAGCATCAATCGAGAAGTTTTTTGTAGCGCCGCGCTCCATGGAGGCCTTTAAGGTGACTGACCCTGCAAAATGATTACTCTCGGCTGAAACTAACTCATAGCGCTCCGGCAGCATCCTAAAATTTGCTGCGAGTTTGCCCGGGCGTTCGGCTTCGACAAAGGTCAAAGCCTTACTTTCAAAGCTCTTCAGCGGAGTTGAAACAAGCATCTCGACAGTACCGCTGGTATTTTTGAAGCGATGTCCGATCGTCTGAATTTCGGCATCAGTTACCGTCACCGGCCCGCTGATGCTATACCCTGATCCTTTAGGGACCTTGATCGCTAATGTCGCTTTGACCTGCTTAACCCCTTCTATTTGAATGGCTTCATGCTTAAGCTTATGTCTGGTACCGTTAAGCACTAACTCGGCTGAGACGGAACCGCCCTTTTCAAACTTGACATTTAGCGGCTCAATTGTAGCGTCGCTCTCACTGATATCGGTGGCATTATCGCTGAATGCAAATCCCACAAGATTAAGGCTGCCGCTTATCGCGCTTGCTTGGGCTTTGCTCCGCCCAAACTCTAACTTTCCTTTAACTTTGGAAGCTTGGTATCTATTTTCGCTTTCCTTAACGCGCAGATTTACCAGGTCGATCGTTGAGCTAGCCGCATGCAACTCTTCCTTGAGAAGCACCAACTTAAGCTCTTTAAACTCGGCTGATTTAAGAGAGAATGCATCTGCATAGGAGATATCTTTAAAATTCAAACTACTCTCGAACTTTAGTTCACCGTCTAGCTTACCTGAGCAGGTAGAAGTACCGGAGAGCACTCCGCCCGCCACAGTGCTAGTTGATGGGGGCAGTAGTGGAGAGATAAGTTCTGCCAAAGACGTTGCATAAAGTGAGCGGATCTTAAGGGTCAGATCGATCTTTTGTTCAGGCACATTTAGCGCGCCAGACAGATCGAGCTGATTAGAATCTGAAGCGAGTGCGCCCTTATGTTGAGCGAAATTCAAGGAGAGTTGAGAGAGCTCTAGCTCTCCGGCATTGGCCTTATAGCTAATCGCCCGGCCGCTTAACCGCAGCGCACGATCATTTATCATCAAAGAGATTTGAGGGTCGCTGAGCTCGAGTTGGCCTTGCTCTAGCTTAAGCCCGGCACCGATTTCTAGATCTCTCAGTTTGAACGCGCCGTGTTTAGTGGCCAGATTTAACGCTGGGATGCTGGCCGCGATATCATTTATGACGAGTTTGTGCGAAAAAAGAGGCAAGAGTTCAATGCGCAAGGACATCTGGCTAATCACTACAGTCTCGACGTCGCCAGCCCATCCTCTGATCTCAACACTATAAGCGCTCATCTGCGGAAAGGGGTTGAGCTGGGCCGTTACCGAGGCGATGCTTACCTTGGCATTTAAGCTATCACTCAATAGCGCCTCGACTTCACCTTTGGAACTTGTAGCGACTTTCTCAAGAATTAAGTTCGCAAAAATTACCAGCAGCGCAAGGCAGATAAAGAATATTAGCAGTAGCTTAACCATCCAGCGGCGCACAAAGATCCTGCCTAAATTTGCTGAGAGTGATTATTAATAAGGCAATATACTAAAAGAGCCACGGTCTTTAACTTTAGCCATCCTTCCTTTTTGCAAAGCATCAGCGAGCGTCTCAGCCCAGATTGAGCAAACCTCTCTTACCGAGCTAGTAACCGTGAGCTTATTAAGATCGACGATACGAGTTGGCGGAAATTTACGATCAGCTACAGTCGCAATCAACTCTCCACTTTCCCCATCAGTGAGTCTTGCCGCAAATGCAGCATGTGGATCTGAAATTGCTCCGACTAAAGCACCTGTTCCGGGCACAGGCGCGGCGAGTGAGGCCGCACGCGCGGCTGGGTGAGAGAACTCTGCCTCAGTTAGCGCTATCTCCAATACTGCTACCCCTGGTCCCGGGGCATCAGCTACCTTGATGCGCTGCTCTTTATGCGCCTCAAGATCTTTCAGAAGCTCACGATGAAAGTGACTTGCTATAAATTCAGTCTCTTTGAGGAAGTCCTCTTCAGAGCGGATATAGGGGCTCTTGCTCATTCCCCAATCAGTCTTGGGGATCAGGTCGGTGCGTACAGGTTTAATGTATACAGAATTATAACTGCCATCCTTTATCCCCCAATTAATCCAGGAATGTTCAAATGGAAGGGTTTCCTCCTTATGAGAAATATCGACATCTTCTAGAAACGTATTGCCGATCGCGCTGACACGTTTTTTGGCTGAGCAGCCGCATACAAGGCTGACAACTAGAAGCACGGATAACCATCTAACCCAAAGCATACTTAGATTTCGAAGTGTAATCATCAGAGGTTTATCCCGCTAATAAGGTAAAGTAGGAGCTTAGGATTGTAGCGCATGCCTTTCCCCGGTCAAGTGGAACCCCCCGTCCTTTCCTCAGCCCCCTCGGGGTAAAAAGTAGACCGGTAGAGGGAGGTGTAAATCATCCCACAGCTAGCCACCTTAAAATCAGAGAAAAGATTTAAGGGACATCAGTTCTTGCCCCATGCTCAGGCGCGGAGATG
>CAZJXY010000415.1:0-3798 GCA_964549925.1 uncultured Bdellovibrionales bacterium
ACACCCTCCAATACCATAAGCGCATTCGCGAGAATTCGTATATCTGCTGGCATGACGGACCACAGGCAACCCTTGAGCTTACCCCGTATAAACTAAATGAGCTTAAAGCCGAGGTTGAAGGTAAGCTTTTTAAAGGGCTTCAATTTGACGTGCAGTGCCATTTTGGCGATTTAAAACATGTCGCCTTTGTCTTTAGAGCTGATAAACCAGCCGTCAAAAAGGCCACGATCGTAATTAATTCAGTCCTAAACCACCCCAAAACTCCTTACCAGGTAATCTGGGGGATCTTAGTGCACGAGTTACTCCATCTCGTTGTCCCAGGACAGTATGAGTTTGGAAAATACTACTCCCACGTCCCTGAGTTTCATCAACTTGAAAGGCAGCTTTTCCCCGAGAAAACCCTGCACGAGTTTTGGATGGATAACCACATTTACCCGCACACCATCTACATCAAACCAAAAAAGAAAAGTCCGTGGGGCGAAGGCGAGCTACGATTTAAAAGAGGCGGCATCAAAGCACTGCGTAAGGTGTATGATCCGATGAGCTGGGAGGATAACAAAAACTTTGTGCGGGAGTTGGGGGTAATCTAAAATTCTATCGGTTCCAGTTCTAGGGGTATTACGGGAGAATGGTAGTGATAGGATCAATTGTTCCCAAAAAAAATGGGTGTCCTGTTGTTCTGCAGCATTACAAGACTGTCGAGGGTCGAACTCAGCTACAACCGCAACTGCCGTCAGCTTGAGCTTGGCATGAAGTCCCCGCAATACTACAACTGCCAGAGCCATTGCCAGTACAAGGCGGAGTTAAATCAGAACAGCTTGGGGGTACGCACCTACAGTTGCCTTCACCCGGTATTGAAGGTTGCCTCTTGCAGATGTAATCGACGTAATAACAACTGCCGCCGCATTGATAGAACCCCGTACTCGAACATGAGTCTCTACTGATAGGATCTCCCGGCTCAATAACGTGTGGAGCTCGTGGTGCTCCCATCATTGCTATGATCCCAAAAATCAATAACAAAATAAATAACAGCATCATCTTGTTCCACTTGGGTCCAAATTTCATCACCGTCCCTCAGTTTTATTATTTAAAACTCTATTACGGCAGATCGACAACTTGTAGATTTCTCTAAAGAGTCGGTTTACATAAGCAATTTTTATAATAACCCCCGACACATGTGGCGAAAACGACGGACCCCACTTCCTTCTGAGACTTGATGAACCTAAACCGACGGAGCCCGACTATCTCATCGCTCTGCTCAGACGGCCTCACTTCTTATGTCGCTGAGTCTTGCTATGACTCTCCCCCATTATTTCCATGAATTCCCATCCTCTAAATGGTAAACCTTGCCTGGTCTTGTTCTGGAAAAGTTGCGTTAATAATCGGGTCCGTCCATTATTTCTCAGATCCCCCCAACATCCAACCTATGGTATCACTGCTCTACCATGCCTTACTCTCCTCCCCGCACCCGCAACCTCTACGATCCATCCGCCGAGAAACCATTTAAACTAAGCCGATCCAAGATCGAACTCTTCGTCCGCTGCCCGCGCTGCTTTTACTTAGATCGAAGGTTAGGTGTCGATCATCCGCCCATGCCGGCATTTACTTTAAACTCCGCAGTGGATGCACTGCTAAAAACTGAGTTCGATCGATACAGGGAAAAAGGTGAAGCTCATCCGATAATGATCGAACATAAGATCAAAGCTGTGCCATTTAAACATCCAGAGCTTGATAAGTGGCGCCAGAATTTTACCGGGATTCAATTCCTGCATAATGAAACTAATCTTCTTCTGCATGGGGCAGTAGATGACCTTTGGGTAAATGAAGATGGAGAGTTAATCGTGGTGGATTACAAAGCCACGGCCAAAGCAGAGCAGGTTGAGCTAAATGGGAAATGGCATGAAGGGTATAAACGTCAAGCTGAAATTTATCAGTGGTTACTCCGAAAGAATGGATTTAAGGTAAATTCATGCGCGTATTTTCTTTACTGCAATGGGGATGCAAGTAAGCCCACATTTAATAACCAACTTCAGTTTCGAGTGCAGCTACTGCCGCATATCGGAGACGGAGCATGGATTGAGCCAACAATATTTAAGCTGCACCAGTGCCTGCAATCGGAGAAAATGCCAGAGCAAACTTCTGCTTGTGATTATTGTAATTATATGGCGGCGGTTAAAGAGGTTGAGGGCAGATAATTTAAAGACGGATTTGGTGAGGACGTGGGTGTCATGGGGGCTTAAGAGGGATGGTACGTGGGATAGCAGGGCGTTTGCAATTGTTTTACGGCGGGCACCGTCACTCCCCTTCCTCCTCCCGAAGCTCACGCGAAAGCTCCGCTTCAATCTCTTCGATACTCGGCAAACTAGTATCGAGCGGTTCGGGAAGGGCGCGGACTAGTTGGTACTCAGCCACGCCGATAGGCTTATTAATACCAGAGAGAGCGTATTCGGCAACGAGGCGGTTTTGCGTGCGGCACAGCAGAAGCCCAATAGTGGGTTTATCATCCGAGGCTTTTACTTGAGCGTCGACGGCGTTGAGGTAAAAATTCAATTGGCCAGCGTGCTCGGGCTTAAATGCTTGGGCTTTGAGTTCAACCACGACGTAGCACTTAAGCCGAGTGTGGTAGAAAAGCAGATCGATAAAAAATTCATCGGCGCCGACTTCTAGAGGGAACTGGCGGCCCACAAACGCAAAGCCTGCACCGAGCTCCAGAAGAAAGCGGGTGATATGGCGGATAAGGGCGTTCTCAATGTCACGCTCATGAGCCGCATCTCCGAGTCCAAGAAAATCGAAGTAGTATGGATCCTTTAGGATTTGGGTGGCGAGTCCGGCTTGGGTGGGAGCTAGGCGCTGGCCGAAGTTTGTAATGGCGGCACCCTGACGGAGGTGGAGCTGGTTTTTTATCTGAATAGCGAGAGTCTCGCGCGGCCAGGATTGCTCAAGTGCCTCACGAGCATACCAGTCTCGCAAGGTAGGCTCAGATAATTTGGTTATTAGAGTCACGATGTGGAACCAAGGCAATTGGTCAGCAGCCTGCTGACCAATTAGGCGATCGGGGCATTCCTGAGCAAAAAAGCGCATATACTTGAGGTTGGACGCTGACAAGCCCTTCATATCGGGAAAGGCGGCACGAAGGTCAGCGGCTAGGCGGTCAATAATCTTAGCTCCCCAGCCCTGTTTGCGCTGGCGCTCCAAAATCTCGCGACCAATCTCGTGATAGAGCTTGATTTGCTCATTATTAGCCGCCAAAAGAGCGCGATGGCGGGCGCCCTGGATGCGTTTCTTAAGACTACTTAACCAGTCAGTGTAGTCGACAGGAAGGGAGAAGACTGTCTTGCTCAAAGTGGTAGCTCTCCCAGCGCGCGGCCGATGGCAAGCCTTTTCCCGATTACGGCTAGTAATTTTCTATACTCAGTATCTCTTGCGGTTATTTCACTCATGCTCGTATCACTCGAACCTGACGCTTAAGCGAGGTTGAAGTACCCACTAGAATTGTCGAGTTATTTGGGAATTAGTTTCCTGTTTTTTTCTAGTCACCGGTAAGGGCGATTGGGAGACTTTTTGATTTGCAGGTCCACCATACCCAGCATGCATGCCTTTCCTCTTGACTGCCTTCATAGAAGAGACTTGTAGTTACTTAAATGGAGCTGAAGCTAGGCAATTAGATCTTGTAAAGATCACTGCGTGGGCCACAAATCAGGAAACCTTTTCCCAAAAAATACAAAAACAGTCGGCGGTTAAATACAATCTGGAGTGCCCGGCGGGTGCCCTATTTTACTCATAGGCCGAGCTATTCTC
>CAZJXY010000416.1:0-3788 GCA_964549925.1 uncultured Bdellovibrionales bacterium
CCAAAATAGAAACCCCCAAACCGGGAAATGGGCCGCTTACACCGGTTACATGGACTCTAAAATCGCCTCAGCTGAAACAACCCAGTGGGTTGGCCCATTCACGAAGTGGGGAAGCTCCTACGAGTGGTGGCTAATTCTGCCAATACTTACCCCACCGGCGGAACCACCGGATGAACCTCCTCCACCGCCGCCGCCTCCACCAACTACTGGCTCAAAACCCGTAAGTGGGGCTAGTATTCCAGCGGAGACAGAAGATTTATCAGGAACTAGCGACCCATTAGTTAACTCCCAAAGTTGTTCCGAATTACTTCAGTAACGAGGATTAGATGAGAAAAGAATTTTTAAAAGCGTTAATAGTCACCCTCATCCCCATCTGCCTAAGTGCAGAGTCCCTAACTCAGCCAATTCTACCTAGACCAGGAAGTGTGAAATATATCCGCACAGTCTCTTACCCCGCCTATACCACCTTCTTTGAAGATCTCTCCCTCGTAACTGCAGCAGTTGGGGCGCCAGATAAAACCACTGCTTACTCATTTCCCGGAACGCAAACCGAACTTGAAGCCACTATTCCGTTTGGGGCAACATACGCAGAGAACGGAACAACTACTGCTATGTGCCAAACTAGATTTACCTTCGCGCTACGCTACATCTATCCGTCCGATCCAAACGGCCAGCCCACATCTCAGACGCCATCTCGCGCTTGCTTTGAAGCAGATGGAGTAAAGCCGATTACTCCCGGAGCCTCTTCCGCTTGTGACTTCAAACGGGCCAAAGAGTATAAGTGTTGGACGATAACTTCCGCATGGCCGCTTGTACTTCCGTAGTAAATGCTTTCCTAAGTTATATGTCAGAAGCGGTATAAAAACCCAGCCGAAATTCATAGTTGTATGAATGCTCAATAAAATTGGCTAATGATTGAGTAAATAGTAGTTTTAGGCTGGGTTTGTTCTGATTCGGGAGATGGTTTACTGCTTGTCTGCGCTACTGTGCCTGTGCAAGTATAGTGAGCATATTTTATTACATTTTGCTCACTATGTATTCACGCGACTTAACACCCCCAAATCGTTCCTTTTTTCTTCTTGGCCCACGTGGAACAGGGAAGTCTACCTGGCTCGATCAGCACCTCTCTGCCGCAGCGCTACGGATCGATCTTCTTAAGGAGTCGACCTATTTAGAGTACCTTGCTAACCCAGAAGTGCTGCGCAATAAAGTAGAGGCTCTAAAGAGCAACAGCTGGGTAGTTATCGATGAGGTACAGCGCGTACCGGCGCTTTTAAATGAAGTCCACTCGCTTCTTTTTGATTCAAAGAAAACCCCCAAGTTCTGTCTCACCGGATCGAGCGCGCGGAAATTGCGGCGAGCTGATTCGAACATGTTGGCTGGTAGGGCACTGTCACGTGAGTTTTTTCCTTTAACTGTGTCCGAGATCGGGCCGAGCGTAGACATCATCCGTCTTCTTGGCCTTGGCGCGCTGCCAGCGGTGTACTCCGATCCTAAGCACGCAGTGGATTTATTGGATGCCTACGTCAGCACATATATTCAGACAGAGATTCAGCAGGAGGCCGCGACTCGCAATCTGCCCGCATTTACCAGATTTCTTAGAGTTGCAGCGCTGATGAGCGGGCAGACGGTGAACGTAACTAGTCTTGCCCGTGATGTTGGAGTTAAACGACCCACCGTAGAGCGATATTTTCAGATCTTAGTTGATACACTAATAGGGTTCTGGTTGCCGGGATGGCAACCGCGTGTCAAAGTTCGCGAGGTGTTGAGCCCCAAATTCTACATGTTCGACAGCGGTGTGGCACGTGCTATTCTGCAGCGCACCCGCGATAAAGTTAGAGACGAAGAGAAGGGTCCACTGCTTGAATGCGTCGTGCTAAATGAGCTACGTGCCGCAATGAACATCCTAAATTGTGGAGGAGAACTTAGCTATTATCGAACCAGTGAACAATCTGAGGTCGATTTCATTTGGAGCCGTGGGGATTTAGTAGTTGGAATTGAAGTCAAAGCCTCAAATCGCTGGCGCAGTGAATTCGGTCGCACCCTGGCGCATCTAAAGCGTGAGCAAGCACTAAACCGTTGTGTCGGTGTTTATTTAGGAAATGAGAAGCAGCGCGCGGGAGTGATCGAAGTTTTTCCGTTGACTCAATTTGCTGATGAGTTACGACACGGAAGAGTTCTGAGTGCTTCAAGAACGATATGAGATGAGAAGCTGATTGTAAACGGTCAACCTACATTTCAGGCTTCATCTCGTGATTGTTTTGGAAATTGATGGAGTGGAATCAATGTTCCGCAAAAATTCTAAGCATCTTTGTCAGCCAACGATCGAACATCTCCATGCAGGGAGTCGTTATATCACGGGAGAGCCCCTGACTTTTGAGGGTGGCATAGCGCAATTGCGAGATACCGACAGGCAACCGTATCACTTGATACGAACTTCGTGAGTTAGTAAAATTGTGAACTGAACCATATAGAAAATATCACAGTTCTTATGAATTCAGAGTTAGCAGATTGGGTTAGGATCTGGGCCGTGCGTATCCGCACGAGCGTATCTCGCATGAATGCTGGCATGCTGCAGAAAAAGTGCGAGGAGGAGCTTCAGTACGAAAAGGCGATGAAAGCGTACGTTGGCAGAGAGGCATCGAATCTAAACTCTGGAAAGCCCTTCCCCAATCGAGATGAGCTTTATGATTGAGTCGGCCCTCGTATTTTCGAATATATTTGTAGATCTGCGTGGCGCCTCGGCCGGGGAAAAGCATCGCATGGCTGGTGGACTTAACTAAAAAGTTGAGTCCGGGCCTGCCGCTTGCAAAGGCTTGGATTGAAATCAATGATCTCTTTGGTTGGGATCCCGTTTAATCAGATAGGTTATTACTTGAGCGTGCATATCAACTTCAGAGATCTCACGGTTTCTCATGGTGGGATTCGCTAGTTATAGCTGCAGCCATTCGACAGGGGTGCGAGTATCTCTTCACGGAGGATCTCAAAGATGGTCAGGTGATTGAGCGAGTGCGCATCGTAAACCCGCTTCTAAAGCCGAATAACTCGATTGTTGAGAAATATACCGCGGACGAGTAGTCTGGCTACGGGCTTGCCCTTAACTGAGCAAGATTACAGAGAACCTTAGTAAAGGGAACGAAGGTGGCCCAACAATGATACGATTGCAAAATAGTGATATGTTGGGCAAAATTTGCGCTATGTCGAAGCATTTATCAGAGTTAGCGGAAAAGTTTGGGTTAGACGTTGTAATCCTTTTCGGATCTCGCGCTCGCGGGCATGAACATAAGGAAAGCGATACGGATATCGCGGTAAAGGCAAGTGGGGAACTTCCATTTGATAGACTGCTCGAACTTGGGAGGAATTTTGACGACTTCTTTAAGGACACGCAGGTAGTCGACCTTTCAACCGCGCCTCCGCTTCTTTGCGGCGCTGTTGCTAAAGATGGCAAAGTTCTCTATGAACGTAAACCATCACTTGGAAATCAGGTTAAAATTTGGGCGATGAATCAGTATCTAGATTATGAACCGTACCTTAGAAAAATGCGGACAACATAATGAACCCAATCGATTTTGATATTTTGTCAAGAAAGCGACAGTTTATTCGCAGGGAACTTACGATATTACGGCGGCTATTTGAAATTAAAGCCACTAAGCATGTCGATGAGGTTATTGAGCGTGCACTCTGCCATACTGTCCAAAATATAATTGCCGCGATTATAGATTCGGCGCAACACATCGCAACCGAAAAGTCTAATATAGTCCCTTCCACATACGCCGAAGCGTTGTTGC
>CAZJXY010000417.1:0-3772 GCA_964549925.1 uncultured Bdellovibrionales bacterium
AGAGCTCCATTAATTCTCTGCCGTAATTTTCGTTCGGGTTACCCTTTACGTTCAGATCATTATTTAAGTAAAGCAACATCAACGGACTTTGAGTGATATTCAACGCCAAATTTGTAATGTCAGTTTCTGAATAGGCTGCGGCTCTCAAAAGATCGCTATAATATTTCCAGAATTCATGCCGAAATGTCTCATCTGCTATGACGTCTCCAGATGCAGTCCAAACGCTTAAGAGAAACAGCGCGAATCTCTCAGCATACGGGTTTTTGGTATGAACCCAAAGGTCGACTAACGCAGCGCGTTGCCCGGCCGGTGTCTGAGTGACACTTCCATTCAATACACCATCGAGGCGATCTAAGACTCGTGGCATAAGATCCGAGCTCTCAGAATTTGTCTGCATGAAACTATCGACCAGAGCAGAAACGCCTTGTTCGAGTCCCAGCGTAACTAGATTTTGCTCATTTGGCCCAAGGCCAAATCCAGCCTTTTCCAGAAAGTATCGTATATCTTCCTCGGTTAGCGCTCGATCGAGTACCTCTAATGAGCTACTTCCCTGTGGTCCGCCACCTGCTTTACATAAGAGATCTGCATCTTTGATCTCTTCTTTTCGAGTTTTAAGTTTAAGCTTTAGTTTTTTGACCTGGCCCGTCGATCCCGCAGCTGCAATCTGTGCTTTGATTTTTGCAAGCTCAGCACTTGCCGGAATAAAAAGCTTTCCCTTTACCTTCCCGGAAACGACTGAGTTATTCTTCTTCTCTATACAACTTAGATATTTTCCCGTGGGTGCTACAACCGTATAGGCATCGGACGCCGGAAGTTTCGGTGCAGCCTGTAATTGGAAAATCGGAATTAGAGCTGTGAATAGAAAAGCAGTAACTCTTTTCATTTTAAAACCTCGCCTGCTAACCTTTAACCCAGCCCTTGAACAAAACTAGACGCTTCGACCAGCGTTCTCGTTTACCCCAAAGCACTGCATCGCAAGCCTAGTGCCATTGGTCGACAGTCGTCTCCTGTCTTAAGCTGTTACGTTGATTCAGCTACTTAGCCAAAGTCCAAGCCCGACTAAGGCAATGACTTGCCACCTACTCTGCAACCGTTGCGTATGGAGAGAGCTGAATTAACTCTGGTCTGCTAAACCGAGGTTTTCAAAAAAACGGCCCAGTTCGAGGAAGGCCTTGGAGTCTTTAAATTGTGCTACGTGACCGCCGGAGAACCAGTGAATTTTAGGCTCCCCCCAATGTGTCCAGAGTTGATGTGGATGCCGAGGAGAGACGATCTCATCTCCTAACCCTGCAATTATCATCTGATGGGTTCTCGGAACCTTTGGAGTAAAAGATAGTGGACTGTGCATGGCGAAGGTTTGTTTAAAGCTTTGCTCCGAAAATCCGAGCCCTTCCAATCGTGCCTTTAACTTCGGGGCTTTGGAGATAAATCCCCAAGCTACTTCTCCCATACAAACCATGGGGACAATTGGAACGCAAAAACTCAACGGATCAAGCGATGCCCAAAGAGAAGCTATGTATCCTCCTAAGCTAATTCCAATACATCCGACCTGCTTGCACCCGCGCATTTCTAAAAACTGCTTTAACTCCCGCAAATCGGAAATCGCTTGCGCAATGGCCTCATTTGTCCTGGCTAAATTCGTGCCCGGGAAGCTTACCTTCTCAGAGCGCCGACCGTGAAACGGGAGTTCCACTAGCACGACATCGAGCCCCAGGTTGTAAAAGTATCCTGGCTTAAAAGCCAAAGCGTTAATGCGCTGATCTCCCATGGTCCAGCCATGCACCGCGATAATCGTTCCTCTTGCCGGAAGCGTGTGTTTCCACATGCGTGCATGCACTGTCGAGTTTTTCTTGTAACTATAGAAATCCCGCTTTGCAGCCGGGTATTGGACCCGGTAGCTACTTGGAAAATGTAAATCTATTACTTGGCCATCCGGAAGCCCATGTAGCGGAACTTCTCGCACCTCTGGAGTGCTCTGAGGTTGTATAAAAAAAGATGCTGGGTTTTGCTTCCACTGATCGGCACAATAATACTCATGTGAATTTGCAAATTGCTTTCCGTGGAGCCGACCTAAATCTCTGTCTTTGTGTAGTTTAGCTACCTGACCCGAGATCCACTCCAGCGCTTTCTCAAGCTCTTCTCCCCCAATCAGAGTGAGTCTCTCGAATTTACTAAGGCGATATTCCTCAGAACGTCCATCAAGTAGACAAAAGTCAGAGAGTAATACCGAGGTCTCTTTAGTGCCCAATTTCTCCTCAGCCCGGAAGATGCCCTTAATATTTGACTTATCGACAACTTACAGACATTCCGTAATTGTTGGAGGCTCTACAGTTCAGATGAAAAATCTTCCTGTTTCGAACCCCGCCGGACTAAAAATCGACCGATAACTGGCCAAACTCAGTAATTCGCGTATACCCGCTTCGCTAAACAGCTAAAACCACTACATATTCCTGGCTGACAGATTGCCAATTTGGCCGTAAGCTCGACACAGAATGGCATCCAAACTAAAAAAGTCCGCCGTCACCCTTTTTTTTGCCGCAATACTCCTACCGAATCTTGTGGCGATCATATGCGGAGTGGAAGACTGGCCGTACACCCCAGCTCCAATGTTTGCACACTATGTAGATAACTCCACTCCCCGCTACTCTTTCGGTTTCGTAGCAAAGCTTAGTGACGGCTCGACAAAAGAGTTAGGTTACTACTCGGTCGGGGCCAACTGGTCCTTAATGAGATTCTTTTTTAAGTACGTCTATGGTTCAGTAGATCATTCGTCGGTTTTCGAAGAGTATCCAAGTGACACGAAAAGTGCTTTCGAATCGCGATTGACTAAATTCTTCTCAGCCTTCGTGACTGAGTATGAAAAGAGGTCAAATGGAGTGAAAGTCTCGGCACTTATACTTCAGGCGCGCAAACTCGAGCCAAATTCAAAAAAGTTTCTCGAATTCCACGAAGTTGGGGTGTTTAAAGACGGTGCTTTTACTCACACTTATGGCAAATTGGGATGAAATACTTAGAACTGCTAAATCGTAATTTGTTTACGAAGTGCTCTGTTCCTCAGTTGGTGCTACTGCGAATCATTCTAATTTCTTATTTAGTCTACGACCTTCCGCATCATTTTTTTATGTTACACGGGGCGATCTCGATGCCTGAAGAATTCATGCAAAAGGGGCTTTTTTTGCGCAATTCTCCCCTGCCTTACCCGATTCCAGAACTTGAAATTGACACCTATCACACCATAATGATTGAGCTTGGTGTTCTTTCTATTTTTGGATTTTTGACTCGGCTTTCACTTTTTCTTTTCACATTAGGCTACGCTCATCTTTTAGCGATTGAATCGGCATGGGGATGGCACGACCACGGCCCAAGCTTAACCATTCAAGTATTACTGGTACTGTCGTTCGCTCCCGGGGTAGCGGCCTACTCAATCGACTCCGCATGGAAAGCGTTTAAAACTCGTGCTAGTGGCCCATTTTTTGCGACAGTCAAAGGCCCGCCAGTAATGCGTTGGGGCTATACCTTAATTCTCCTTTTGGTTTGTACTTTTTATTGCACCTCTGGATTGTCGAAGCTCAGATACGGAGGATTTGACTGGTTAAATGGCAAGCCGCTCGCTTTTTATCTATCTGGCATTAGCCGCTCAAATCAGCTGCAGCAATATGGGAGCAAACTAAACGTTCCAGAAGTTGATCGATGGAAAGATGGCTACGGCATCGATTTTTACATTTATGGAGCGGATCCCTCCCCATTAGCAAAGAAGATTTCGGAATCTCCC
>CAZJXY010000418.1:0-3766 GCA_964549925.1 uncultured Bdellovibrionales bacterium
TAAGATAAAAAAGTGTTTGCATACGAATTTTTCTTTCTACCCTTCTCTACACTCGTACTAAAATCCTAATTTAAAAGCGGCAGCAACCATTAAGTTTACAAGTCCCAACGGCAACAAATATTTCCAACCTAAAGTCATCAGCTGATCGTATCTAAAGCGCGGGAGTGTCCATCGAATGATAATTTGAAGCACACAAAGTACCGTGACTTTGGCCATAAATACTCCATGACCAACCAGTGCCCGCGCCCAGGAGTTTTCTCCCAAGCCGTCTCCCAACCATCCGAAATAGTTCGTGCCTCTACACTGCAAAGAGAGCCAATCTAATGCTCCATCTAATCCAGGCAGATGCCAGCCACCCAAAAAGAGCAGAACAATCAAGGCCGAAAGGAGTCCGATCTCTGCGAACTCCCCCAACCAAAAGAGTAAAAACTTCATTCCTGAGTACTCAGTAAAATAACCGGCAACCAACTCAGATTCGGCTTCTGGAAGATCAAATGGGGCGCGCTTCGTTTCTGCCATCCCGGCCGTAAAAAACAATAGAAAGGTAACAGGCTGGAGAAAGATCCCCCAAGTGTGAGCGATTTGGTATTCAACCATCTGATAAATATCAACGGTCGCGTACACCACGATCATGGCAACAACGGCAAGCCCAAGTGTCAATTCATAGGAGATCATCTGCGCACTAGTGCGAAGACCTCCCATAAGCGAAAACTTATTATTTCCACACCAGCCGGCAAGCGCAGCTCCGTAGACTGCAATCGAACCCATCGCCAAAACAAAAAGGATCCCGACGTTTAACGACGCAACCTGGGCTCTAATCTCATATCCGCCTAATACAAAGTCAGGAGCGACCGGAATTAATGCAAAAGCCAAAAAGACGGGGAATGCCGCCATAAACGGCGCAAGCGAGTGCACAAAGTTCGAGGTTCCAGTTGGAACAAAGTCCTCTTTAAACAACGCCTTTACTGCATCGCACACCAAAGTATTGATTACGCCTAGCACACCCAGTAGGCGCACCGGAGCAAGCAATATGTTAATAATCGGATTGGGGTGTGTAATAAAAGCTCCGGCACGATTTGCTCCGATTCTATCTTGAATCAAAGCAGATCCCTTACGCTCCACCCACACACAAATTGAGGCAAGCGGCTGAGCAACAGCAAAGAATATGAAAATCACTTTTAAGAATACAATTAAGTATTCCATCTGTCTTCCTCAGCCCTCAAAAATTCAACGCTACGCCCAAACCTTTAATCGCGCCTATATTCAAATCTTTCAACCTAGAATCAGCAGAGAGATAAGCCAGAGTAAGCTCTCGATCGGTTTTTGCTTCAATCAATTTCTTACCTAGTAACCCTGCAAGTTGATTCAAGATGCGCCACTCCGGCTCACTGCCATCCGGAAAGTCAATTATAGCCTGTGCGTACTGCAGTCTCTTGCTGCGATTAATAAATAGTCCTGACTTCTCATGCGGACTTCTCCCCGGAAGTACAGTCTTTACGGCCTGGCTAAGTTTGGATCCGGCATCACACAATATTCCAAAGGAATTTTGTGCCTGCTGAATACCGCGGATCAGCGAGTCATCAAGATCGGCCGGCATAATTGACCAATCTCCGACAACTAAGAGATTTTTCACCGCACCGGAGCGAAGTTTTGAAAGCGCATCAGTATAACCCTTGCTAAGTTCTCCGGATACTACTCCTGCAAACTCAGCCCCTCTAAAATTAGCAGCGAAGTCCGGACTAATTAATATTGCCTGGGTTTTCGAAAGCTCCCTCTCCTTGTAGGCCAGAGCAACTTTCGCAGATTTAAGATCACGATTGATTAGTTCTTTTAGTAGCCAATACTCTTCAAGCAAAAGATTCGGCGCAGCAAGGATTAAGATCTCTTCGGATTTCAGTTTCGCTAAATTCTTCAGCGCATCATCCAGAGTGCTGCTCTTTGAATTTACTAAGGCAGAGGTGACTCTGCGTTTCGGGATAAATCGATCGAAGCCGTACCGCCCTTCGTCACACAACCACTCTTTATTGACCGACTTATTGTAGCGAGCTTTGACATGCACCACGTTATTATCACGAACTGCGACTTTTACGTTGCAGCCAGTTGAACATCCCAGACAGATGGTATCCGATTGCTGGGTATACCAAATTCTCGTGTTAAATCTCCATTCGCGGTGCGTTAGGGCCCCGACCGGACAGAGATCAACCACACTTCCGGAGAGCGGATTATTCAATGGCACATCTGGATTGACCGTAATCTCGGCGCGATCCCCACGATTAATCATTCCGAGCTCACCGGTACGAGTCACCTCGTCACAAAACCTGACGCAGCGAGTACACATAATACAACGCTCAGCATCCAACATTACGGTCGGACCGAGCGGCTTAGCCTTGGGCTTATGAACTTTCTCTTCTACAAAGCGACTTGGTCTAGCGTTATAATCGTAATGGTAGTCTTGCAACTTACAATGCCCGGCCTGATCGCAAACGGTGCAATCAAGCGGATGGTTGATTAGAATAAATTCCAACGTGGCAGCCTGAGAATCTTCTACTCGCTTGCTGGTATGATGAGTCGATACCTCCATCCCTTCTTGAACCGGGGTGGCGCAACCGATATTTAGTTTCGGTTGTCCCTTAATCTCAATCTGGCACATTCTGCAATTGCCCGGCACAGAGAGATCAGGATGATAACAATAGTGCGGTATCTCAACGCCGATGCTCTTCGCTGCTTCGATGAGGTTGGTCCCCTTAGGAACTTTTACTTCCTTCCCGTCAATTTTAAGAGTAACAAGATCCGTTTGCTGAGGAGTCATGGCTGCAGCTTCACCCATTAGTGCGCCCCCTCATACTCAAAGTGCATGCTACTACGTTTGACCTGCTCTCCGCGCAGCGCTTCTGTAATGCGAGCCTTAAACTCATCCCTAAATTTAGCGATAAAGCTTTGAGCCGGAGTAGCTAGAGCCTCCCCGAACGGACAGATGGTGTGTCCGGCGATCTGATCACATAGATTTAAGACCAATTCCAAGTCCCCGGCATTACCCTGCCCCTTAGATAACCGTTTAAAGATCTTTTCTACCCAGTGTCCGCCTTCTCGACACGGAGTACACTGTCCGCAAGACTCGTGAGTATAAAAGTGCGCCAGATTCAAGGCCGCTTCAACCATATCAGTGGTTTCATCCATAACGATAAAACCGCCCGATCCAAGCATCGTGCCAGCCGAGCGCAGAGATTCATAATCCAGATTTACACCTTTTAACTCATCAGCTCGCATCACCGGCACAGAGGATCCCCCTGGGATTACAGCTTTTAGGGCTCGACCTCCCAACATGCCCCCGCACTCCTCTTCAATGAATTGGAGCAGTGGATAACCCATCTCGATCTCATACACGCCAGGCTTATTGATATGACCCGATGCCGAGATTAGCTTAGTACCGCAAGATTTGGGGGTACCAATCTTTGAATATGCCTCGCTGCCCCCTTCCATAATCGGAACAAGCGCTGCCAATGTCTCAGTGTTATTTACTACTGTCGGGCACTTATAAACCCCGACAACCGCTGGAAATGGTGGCTTTAATCGCGGCTGACCTTTGCTCCCTTCCAAGGATTCAATCAGCGCAGTCTCCTCACCGCAGATATACGCTCCGGCGCCGCGGTGCACTACGATATCTAAGTTAAAATTACTTCCGAAGATATTTTTCCCGAGATACCCCTTGGCATAGCACTCTTTGATAGCCTGATTGATTCTATGGTACGGGAAGCCATACTCGCCA
>CAZJXY010000419.1:0-3756 GCA_964549925.1 uncultured Bdellovibrionales bacterium
AACAGCCGCTCAATGCAATTAACCCACCTCCGAATTGTTCCAACAATTCATGGTCAACACGTGGCTTAAAATAAAATCCTTCACGGTAGGCCAAAGTCACCAGACGACAAAGATTTCTGTACCCTTCCTGGTTTTGCGCTAAGACAGTAAGGTGATGTGTATCCGCGCCACCTTTTGCTCTCAATTTCTTTTCAAAGCGTGAGCCCGGCGTGACGTAAAGTTCGCATCCAACGATCGGCTTAATTCCGACTTTCTTGGCCTCAAGGAAAAAGTCTACAGCTCCGTGCATGTTTCCATGATCGGTTATCGCGATCGCCTGCTGGCCGTAGTCACGAGCCTTTTTCAGCACCGATTCAATCTTATTTGCACCGTCTAATAGACTGTATTGGGTATGTAGGTGAAGGTGGGCAAACCGCATTTCACCGTTATATCAGTTCTATCCCCCACCACAAATACCCGCTCACTCTGAAGCGGTTATAAAAAAGAGGGTAAATTGATCAAAAATCGGTAATACACTCTAATCCCAATCGCACAGAAAAAAGTGAATACTTAACCTAAACATTCGCTACGATTAAAGAAAGCGATATCTGCGCTGTGCCTGCAACAGATTTCTACGGAACGAGATAGTCTTTAAGGAGCGCGGCTTACTAGGTCGCGCACGCCGGCG
Organism: uncultured Bdellovibrionales bacterium; assembly: GCA_964549925.1. Classification (GTDB taxonomy): domain Bacteria; phylum Bdellovibrionota_C; class UBA2361; order UBA2361; family J135; genus CAZJXY01. The sequence continues at coordinate 668 of CAZJXY010000419.1, forward strand.
AAGCCGCCGATCGGCATCTTCACCTTGGCCGTGCGACTCCCAACTTGGGCCAGCGAGTTCGCACTAGAAAAGGTTAATGCCTGAAACTTTATCTTTGGGAACCGGCGCTTCAAAAACTGCGCTGTCTCAGGATATGCCAAATCAAAAGCTCTAAATCCATACTTCTCCACCAATATGGGCAGAGCGCTCAGTCGATGTGGTGTCATATCAATTCGACTCGGAATTGCAACACCGCCGTGTAGCTCCAGCACTTCCAGGACGCGCTCAAATGGCTTTCGTAAAAGGTAATTGGCGTTGCCCTGGGCAGAACTTGGGATTTCTAAGTCGCTAAGAAAATTCTCAATTGAGTTAGATGAAAAGTCCTCCGGAAATAGGCAGGTAAGCACCACATCGTCACATGCCCCGACAATACAGCGAATATCAACGCCAGGAATTATGGTTACTGGAGTATCTTTGGCCGCGGCAACCACTCGATCAACGAATCGGGCGCTGTAAAAATCAGTTACCGCAATCATATCGAGGCCCTTGACCTTGGCTAGACTAACCATGGCCGGCGCCGTATCAATTCCCTCCAAACCGAAATAATTCAAAGACTCAGGGCTATGGACTCTCAAATCCATCACGTATTTCTTGAGCTTTGAACTTTTAGCCGCACTAGCCTTAGTTTCTACACAGCGCTCAACCTGCTTCGCTAATGCGCTGCCCTGCTCTGTTGATGCCTCGACTTTTTCCTTGGCAATCTGCGAATGCAGAGCTGATTTTTTTGCCATAATTTTCCTACACACGACTTAAATTCAATCAAGAGAACGATTCTCAACTTGCCGCTGGAGTCGAACCGCCCTCAGTACCTCCAGCAGTTCCGCCTCCATTTCCGTCCCCCTCCTTGCCCGAACCGGAATGACGCTTCAAGAACGCGTCTAGTTTACCTTTGGTAACTTTTTCATCGGGTGTATCTTTGGATCCGCCACCAGACTTATCCAAAACTTCCCGCAACATTGTCTTGACACTTGAAATGTTGACATCAAGACGCTCAAAATCGTTTCCACTTGGCAGATTTCCTAACATGGTGAGGGCGCGCTCTACGCGAACAGTCATATTCGCCACACGCCCGGCCAGGAGATCTAATTTGCCTTCGAGAACTTTAAGCTCACTTCCAGTGGCAAGACCGGCCATTCGCGCAAGCGTCGCGGCTCCAATCTCGGGACGTGCCTTATCAGCCGCTGTCGCGGTGAGCTCTTCGATCTTTTTTAAAGGATCCTCAACTATCGTAGTCGCGGTTGGAGTTTTTGCTGAAGTTGCAGCCGCCGGCGCTGAATTAGGGGTAGCTGGCGTTGCGCTAGTTTCAGGCCCTTTCGATTGGGCCAAGAGTGCGTCTAATTCCCCCTGAGATAATTCCCCAGACATAAGAAAAACCTACCCTAGATAGCTAACTTCAAAGCTGAACGTGTTAGATTTCAGCCCAGATTACTCGGAGCCAGCAGCCCTAATTCGGGGCTGATCGCTAGATTCTGGCTCCCATTCATTGGACTCTTTTGAAGTGTGTTTGGTTTCAGATTTGTACAGCTTCGCAACCCTCGGGGACTCCTCAATTTTTTCCAAACCATGGGATTCGGGGACACTAGAACCGCTGCGGATTCGCACAGAGACGATCCGGTTATTGTCTAACTCCTCGACAGTCAATGATATTTTGCCGATCAATACCGCCTCACCACTTATTGGAATCCGCCCTAGATGATGAAATATAAGCCCTGCCAAAGTCGTATATTCTCCAGTCTGGAGATCCAGGTCGTACTCTAGATTTAGGTCATCTATAAGCACCCTGCCGTCAACCAACAGCTCATTTTCACCCACTTCCTTTATGAGTTGTTCTTCAGAAGGAACATCAAACTCATCGAATATCTCTCCTACCACCTCCTCTATCAGGTCTTCCATCGTTACGATCCCGTCCACCCCGCCATGTTCATCTAACACCACCGCGAAATGCACCCCTTTCGATTTCAATTCCCTAAGAGCATCATCGGCTGCCTTAGACGCCGGAAGGAAAAGTGGTAACCTAATCAATTTGCGCAAGTTGAAATCTTCAAAAGTTTGACCCAGAAATTGAATTAAATCCTTAGCCAGTAAAACTCCTTTCACATCATCCAAATCTCTCCCCACGACGAGCAAGCGAGAAAAGCGTTCGTTTTTGATCAGCTCAACCAGCTCCTCCATTCGAGCATGTTCATTAATCCAGACGATGTCGGTGCGCGGTACCATAACCTCATGCACCATCGTCTTCGATAACATCAATACCCCCTGGATAATTTCACCTTTGGATTCCTCTAGCCGTCCAGCCTCAAGCGAATGATCGACTAACTCCTCCATCTCTTCTGAAGAGACCGCCAATTCACGCTCAATCGGCGTACGAAGTCCAAAACGCTTAATCACTAAGCTACCGAGTCGGTCAGGCCAATAAGTGATCGGCGAAAAGAGTTTGGTGGCCAAGTAAGTCGGAATTACAAGTAAGCAGAGAATCCTTTCTGGGTTTGCGGATACAATCGCCTTTCCGACTTGATAGAGCGAAAAAGTAAGTATTGTGACAATCGAGAGAACCAAAAAGCCGACCACAGCGTTCAACAAAATACTCTCGCCAGGGGTGGAAAACAGGCCCGGTATGAGTTTGATCAACGCTTGGTCGATTGCTAAACGGAATTTTGCTAATCCATACCAGCCAGTCACGAGAGCAGCCACGAACGCACCCGCTTGGGAGCGGAAAATATATTGATCGATGCGCTCCAAAATCCTAAAGGCAGGCTTTGCGAAGGGAACCCCTTTATCGACCAAAGCTTGTAATTTCAGTGACTTAGCCTTCCTAAGCGCAAAGACAGAGAGCGTGAAGTAACAGTAAAGCAGGATGGGAAGACTTAAAACTGCAACCGAGATAACCAGGTTAAAAAACACACTCTCCATTAAATCTTAAAAAGCAGATGTTTGTTGGGCAACATTCCCCCAAGCGAAAGCACCCCTACTATGATCGTGAAAAGAGCCCCCCTTGTCAAACTAAAGATACCAATTCACTCTTGCAAACACCCTGAAATTAATATACTAAC
>CAZJXY010000420.1:0-3724 GCA_964549925.1 uncultured Bdellovibrionales bacterium
TTGTGTATTGGAGGGATGCGGATGCTCAAGGGGGATGGCACACTTTTTCGGAGATCCCCTTTGAACCAAAGTCATGGATGATGCTCGCGGTTGGATTCTATCAACAGCGCAAATTAGGAGTTTATGTTGCTAGTAGAGATGCCGTCGGTAAGTTCAGAGTCGTTCTTTCGGGTGGATATGAATTTAATCCACCCGTTGTGCCCTTAACGGACGCTCCTCTGATTATCGGTTCGATTAAAGAAGAAATCTATCGAGGCAGAATAGGCCCATTTGGCATTTTTACCCCCAGGAAACTGTCGGAGGATTTCAAGGATATAGTAGAGGAACTAGTAGCAAAGCCAGAGCAGATTCCAACTCGTCTTGCTCCAGAAGATGTGGCCCTTTTTTCGACGGGCACGTTTGAGGACCAGAGCACCAACAAGAGAAAGATAGAGCCTATAAAGATTATTAAACGTAGGGTGGACAAGTAATGCTGGTGAGGATGTTCCTCCTACTTGGGTTATTGTCCGTACTTTCCTCTTTTAATCCTTTGTCTTTTGCGCTTACATCTTTGCCATTTGTTTTGGTTAAACTGTGTGGAACTAGACTTAAGCGTTGGACGATTCTAGGGCTAGCTACTCCAATTCTGCCGTTGTTCGGCAGCGGAACACTTTTGGCTTCGGTCATCTTAATTCTGTTTTTAGAAGAGAATCAAAAGCTTAGACAGTCGGTTTTATGGGCAAGTCCTTTCCTTTTGTTGCTCTTGTTTTGGGTAAGCGCGCAATTTTGGTACGGATTTGATCCAACAATTTTTTACTACGTTTCGGCTTCTCCTGATCCAATAGAACACCTCTCTCGCTTCGTCCGAGAGAGCCCACCGCAATATCTATTTAGCATGCAGTCCGCAACTCGCTGGCTAGTGTTTGCTGCTTTGCTGCATCTGTTTTCGAATCAAAAAGACTACTCAATGAATTTTCTCGGTGGTCTGGTCTGGGGGGTCGGATTAAGCGTAGTATTTGGAATTCTCCAAATTGTTGGTTTATTAGAATTCCCCAACCAAAGCGCCTATTGGCGTGCACTTTCAAGGTACCCATCCAGTTTTACCGACCCAAACGCATTCGGTGTGTTTAGTGCTCTAGTTTTGCCGTTTCTACTGCTCAATCGAGATCGCGGGTCAGGCCGTAATTTATTCACGGCGTTAGTCCTAATTGCTCTCACTATTTTATATTCCGGATCTAGGACTTTTTTTGTTGGAGTTGTAGTAGGTGCGCTAACTTACATTTGTGCAAAGCTTGGCAGCAAAAGAGTAATCTATGCGATTGCTTTTTTGTTAATTGCTGTGGTGCTTATTAATCTAACTGGCATATTGGAGGCTGAAGCAACACGGACTTTGGTGGCAGATTTGCCTCCGGCGGCTCAACGGGTTGTCCAGGCTCTCTCACTAAGCGCAATCGGTGAGACGTTTTATAGCCGTCTGATTTTCTGGAAAATTGCTTGGAATGTCTTTTTAGATAACCCTCTGTTCGGAGTCGGATTTGGTGAGTTTCGTTCAGTCGTGGCGCCCTACGCCGAGGGTCTCCGGCTGCAGACTGGAATATGGACCGATAACGCAAATAGCTTTTATTTAGGAGTGCTGGCCGAACTTGGAATCATCGGAGCATTAGCGCTACTGCTCTGTTTTAGGGGTTTTAGGCTGCGTAGGGACGAACAGGGACTTTACCTTCCAGGCGTTGTTTCGGTTGCCGCCTTAATTGCGATGCTCATTTTTGGCCCTCATCTTGATTTCGACGAGGTTGCTGTAATCTCCGCCTTTATAATGGCAGCTGTATTTTTGTTGGCATCTGAGTGCTCAGCTGAGCTTCCAGGCTTCATTAGTATGGCACGCACGGAAGGTGTCTTTGGAAGAAGAATCGTATGCCTACTGATCAGTTTGTCTGTCGTTTCATTAATTTTCGTAATTGAACGTGCCTCTCCCCAAGGGGTATATTCATGGGAGTTAGACTCAAGTGGTTCGCTTTACCGCTGGAGTGCTGCCAGGTCTTCATTTCAACTTACCTGCCATGAGTCAGAAGATGCTGACATAAGAAAAGGCGGATTCAAGAGCAATCGGTTCGTTACTCGGCTCAAATTGCAGTCTCTGGATCCGTTGGTGGGAACTGCTCCACAGCATGTTAGAGTCTCCTCCAATGGTCAGGAGCAAGCCCTTGAGCTTAGGGACAATCAGCTTAAGGAGATTCCGATTGACTGTGGCTATGCTGGTCGGGTTAACGTTTCGCTTAAAGTTAGCCCGGCTTGGAGTCCGCTTGAGCGAGGAATGAGTGACCCTCGTATCCTTGGCGTAACTATCAGATAACACGAGCTAATTCTGCTAAGCGTAAATCTCTGCAATCTTTTACGAAATTTCCCTAATAACATTAGAGTAATGGGGGTGTGCTCTTTCGATTGTTTGGTTTAATGGACGAATTGTCGTTGGTTGTGTATTGCAAAAGGTTTTGGAAATGGAATTATCCGTCGCCTCTGAATCTAGACATCATCATGAAATTCGGCTCAGCACCGAACTTCCCTTAAACTCTGTAAATTGGGAGGGGGTGTCTGATCTGCTAGTAAAGCGTTTTCACCTAACTATCGAAAAAGCTGCGAAAAAGATTGATGAATTCGTTCAACTTTTTATCGTTCCGCTAGAACCGTTTTGGTTTTCAAGGACAGAGCTTTCGTCAGATTACAACAGACTTCTAGCTTGCATTTGTGAGGTGCATGGAGTCGATTCTATTACTCTGCATAAGGAGATTAAGCTTGATCTCGGGCCTCTCTCACTGAGTCACAAACTCAAGATAAAATTCACACCAGCCCTGAAGAACCTTTCCAAAGGTGAGGGTAGGACCGCAATTGAGCCACAGATTGACTTGCAACTTTTTGGACGAAGCGTAACAATTAGAAACCAAAGGGAAGTGCTCTCATGGCGCATCTTGGCACTGAGTTCAGCGATTATCCTTTCGGTACCGTTCCTAGGCTGTTTCCTCTATTCCTTTGCAGTATTCATGGTGTTTTTAGAGTCACCCTCGGAATTTACAATAGTAGCGTTTGACCATGCGTCCCTCGGCTTGGCCTTGCTTTGCTTCTTTGTGGGGTTTGCCGGATTATTTGGACGTGCCGCCGTGAATACTACCAACAAGCTCAAAGAAATTAGTAGAAAGAATCGGGCCAGATGACTTTTGGGGGGTGGTGTATTAGGATACCGCCCCGTGGCACGTAGTTTTGACATTCCAAGCTTTTATAAATCTTCGATAGTTTCTGCAATTAAGCAGAGCCGTTCGCGTTCCGATCAACGTAAGAAGGATTTTTCCCCCACTATTTTAGACTTGGGCGCTGTGCGTTTTAAGATTGCTCGGCACTTTGGCTTCTGTTATGGCGTTCAAAACGCGATTGAGATTGCATACCGAGCTGTGGAGGAAAATCCCGGAAAGCGCATCTTCCTACTTGGAGAGATGATTCATAATCCTCACGTCAATCAAGATCTGATCAGTCGCGGGGTGCGCTTCCTAATCGGAAATGACGGAAGCGAGCTCGTGCCATTCGACGACCTAAACTCAGATGATGTCGTTGTGATTCCTGCTTTTGGTACTACGGTAGAGATGTTCGATCGATTGACTAAATTGGGAGTAATGATTAACCGCTACAACACAACCTGTCCCTTTGTTGAGAAAGTGTGGAATCGGGCAGCAGAGCTTGGCAGGCGAGGATTTAC
>CAZJXY010000421.1:0-3710 GCA_964549925.1 uncultured Bdellovibrionales bacterium
GCATCAAGGAAATAATAATGGCAGAGATTTTATAATTGATTATGCTCGTGTTTGGCCCAAAAATAACGGTTGGTTGGGTGTGAAAATAGTAATACTATTAAAAATGACTGCTTTAATTTTAAGACCCGAGAGTTTGGAGTAAAAGCCGATGAGCCAGTTTTCTGATCTGACGGAATTTGTGACTGCTGAAGTACCAACATCTGCAACCCCTTTTGACCACGTAGATCTTTCCAGCGAGAGCTTGAATTTTTCAGCAGCTGAAGGTTTGGAGACAACTGCAGCGTTTCTCCCCGCAGTGGGTAAAGCCATCGGGATGAAAGTTGCAAAGGTGGTTGCTAAAGAGGTAATTCCAGAGCAGATGCACCGCGTCGAAGCTGTGAAGCACGGCGGAAAGGCAGTTTTAGGAGTTGCGGCCACCGGTGCAGCCTTGTTTATCTTTGGCACCGGACTAGCTGCCACAGCGGCGATAGCCTATACCGGATACCAAGCCTTTAAGGCTCACTCGGAGTGGAAGAAGGGAAGTAGCTAGCAGTTTGCCTCGCAATTAAATTGCGCATCGGTGCTGACTCCCGCGGCGATACACACTTCGATACATTGCTTACATTCTTGATACCCAGGAGCTTCCACCGAGATGCAGCTACCTTGTTCCTCCACGCAGCTTACCAACGCGCGGCACTTATCCCCAAGCTCATACACCTCTGTGCAGATAGGTGGATCAACAAAGTCGCACTGTACGGTTAAGCCGTGACAGTTTGAAACATTACACCCTGTGTTGCCGGAGCTGCCGCAGCCCGAGATAAAAAGAACGGCCAGTAGGCCTAAGATGGTTAAATATTTGGACATATTCAGACTCGATCGAATTGATTGGCTCTGATAGCATTCCCCGCTCCAGCATACAAGGGGAACGATAATGAAGGCATTGTTGTGTATCGTAATCCTATTAGAGCAGATCAATTAGAATCTCTTCACTCGATCCAGGTCGAGGGTGATTTTGAGCTAGTAAATCAGTATCGTACGCCCGAACTTGATCTGTGCGTGGAGAAATTACTACAGAATCCGGACTCAACGGAACGTCTGAGCGCACTTCGAAAATTAGATTCAACTTCAATTGCAGGTTATGTACATGAAGTTGAGCGGGCGATGTATTTTGACCCCGAGCTCGATGTGCGTGTTCAAGCGGCGTTTGTTCTTGCTAAAGAGAAAGCACCATCCCCAATCCCTTTTGTGATTGAAGCGACTCTGTGCGGGGATTCTAGAATTACCAAGCAGGGGGTCAGACTACTCCAACATTTTCCAGAGCAGGTAAATGCTAACCTTACTCAAATTATCGAACGGTACAGATTTGTAGGGGCTGGAGCTAAGGTAGAAGTAATTAATCTGGTATCTTCAACTTTCAATACAAATCCTCGAGCTGTGGTTGATTTTCTGAGGGAGGTTGTTTGTAAAGATAGTTCTGATAAAGCGCTCCACACAGCGGCGCGGAAGCTTTCTGAGATCGATCACCAAGAAAGCCTAAAGTATTTTGCGGCTCTTCTTAAACCAGCAGGTTTTTTAAGTACCTCTCGAGCGAGAGAGCAGCACGGTGCGTTGCGAGCGCTAGTTTATTTTAGAGGCGAAGGGCAGCAAGTCGCGATAGATGCCTGTCAGAAGTATTTAAGCGAGTTTGGCGAGATCTCTAGAATTTACTTTCCTAAATCTACCGAAGCCACAGCTCCTTCCATTCTGCCAAAGTTCATCCGAGATAGATGTGAAAGATTGTTTTCAATAGTGTCAGAGCCAGTGATCGGTCCGTATCGAAACCGTATGATTGAGCTCACTGCTACGGCGGTTAACACGCTTGACCAACTCGTCGCTCCCGATTCAGCTGGGCAAGTAGCGTTATGCCTAAATCACCCCATCACTGCAGTTCGCGTAAGAGCGCACGAAGCGGTACGCGAGCACTTGGAGCAAGGCGCTCCGCTACGTTGGCATCTAGTTCAGGTATGGAATCGGGGTGATTTGAAAAGTCGGCAATTAGTCGGAGAGCTGATTGTGGATTTTAAGTTGAAATCGCTATATCCGGTGGTGATTAAAGCGCTTGGGGATACCACTCGAGAGGGGAGAGCGCAGGCCTCGACGATAGTAAGGTCGCTCGACTCCCAATTACATGATGGCAATAAGGCTCGGATTCTTCAGCACGTTTGTCCTGGTCAGGTACATCTGGCGCTCGAAGTGATGAAGCTCGTCGGCCAGCTCGATGCTGATTTTACCTCACATCTTTGCAGTCACCTAAAAGCGGCAATTGCGCATCCGGACGTTTGGCACGAAGATGTTGTTTTAGAGTTGATCTCGATGCTCGGGAAGAAGGGTGGAGCGGAATCGATTGACGTGTTAATCTCTGCCTCTGAGTCCAGCAACGCGTGCATTCGTGAACATGCTGGCCAAATGCAGATCGAGATTCAAAGGAGATTTAAAGAGTGAAAAAGTTTGGCTTATTTTTTTTACTGTTAATCATAGTGTCGCTACTTATAGGTTGTAGCAGCTCGTCTAGCGCAAAGCACTCGCCGGTCGTCCTTACTCCTTACACCAAGTTTTACGCTCTGGATGGGGATACTTACATCTACGACCAATTCAAAGGAAAGACTCTGGCTATCCAGTTCTGGGCTGGTTGGTGCAACTTCTCAAAGAGCGCGATTAGAGATTTCAATAAGCAAGCCGCCGAATACGCCAACGATCCTAGGAAGGTGTTTCTCGCGGTTAGCATAGATGACAGTCGAGATCTCTTGGTTCAACGCATTGGCCAAGAGAAATTAAATGCGGTAACCCACATATTTTCTGGAAATGGTCCGGATGATGAAGCCTACCTCGCATTTGGGGCCCCAGAGATCCCAGCAGCAGTCTTAGTTACGCCGAAGGGAGAGATTCTTCATCAAGGAAAGACAATAGATCTATCCGTCCTTGAGGGCGGCTAGTCCGCTCAAGAAACTCGCTAATTTTCATTGTTTTCATCTTTGGATAAAACAAAGACGCTTTCCCGTCTTTCCCCCAGCGCCAGTCTGAGGAGCTGGGAAGCAGAGTAAGGCACGGTATCCCAAGCGCTCCGCACAGGTGCGCTACGGAGTTATCGACTGTAAGCACGCCGTCTAGCGCAGAGATCTGAGCTGATAACCTCTCTAAGTCCGCACTTGGGTCAATTTCAGTATCCAGTACAAGCTTTTCAGCCAACTCCTTGGGCAACTCTCTAATCTCTCGTTCCAATTTGCCGTGCTGCAAGGAAATATATACTGACTCCGGATTCATAAGTGGGATTTCAAGATCCCGCAGGTCAATCGAACGGTCTGCGGCAAATTTTCCGCCTACACTTTTCCAAGAGAGGCCGTAAATTTTTTTGCCCGGAAAGGCCGCCTGATATCGTAAACGAAGTTTCGCGGCAAGCTCAGAATCGGCCAATAGATACTCTGCTTTGTTTGAATTTTGATAACGCGGCCAAAATAGGTTGAGAAGACTAGCGATCGGAATATTGTAGTCAAACCTCTCTTTAAGATTGCGATCATCTTTCGCCATGACTTTCAACTGTGGAAACGAGCGTTGCAAGAGAGAAACTAGTCTGAGGTCGGTTTCAAGAGTGATGCGCCCATTAAATTCTTGCAGCATAGCCAGCTGGGAAGCAAACATCACTTGATCTCCAATTCCCTGTTCTCCCCAAATCATCAAATTTTTGCCATCTAGTG
>CAZJXY010000422.1:0-3708 GCA_964549925.1 uncultured Bdellovibrionales bacterium
AGATTTGAGTTATACGCCCCGCAAAGCCCTTTACCTCCCCCCAAAACGATCACCCGCGTTCTTTTCACGTTGGGGCGCTTCTCCATTAAAGGATGAGCGATCTCTGAACTTCCCTGAGTGAGGAGCAGCTTACTAAACATCGAAGAGAGTGCCGATGAATACTCCCTGGCATTTTCCACCGCAGCTTGTGCGCGGTTTAACTTCGCGGCAGAGACCAACTTCATCGCACGGGTTATCTGTCTCGTATTTTTGACCGAGGATAACCTTCGTCGTATCGCTTTTAATCCACCTGGCATACTTTCGTCTTAAATTTTTCTCATCCTAATAAATCATCAAACTCTAGTGTGCAGCTGTTTGGGCTCCCTGGGCAGCACGCGAGGCGTGATGGCCATTCGATCCACCCGCTGCCTTTTGCTTAGGTGAAGTTCCAGCAGCAAACTCCTTGGCAAATGCCATAACCACATCCTTTAACTTTTGCTCGCCGTCAGCATCCAAACTCTTTTTCTCTCGGATGGTGTCTAGGAAAACAGCATGATTAGCCTTGATGTGGCTATGCAGAGCCTCTTCAAACGGCAGCACTTGATTTACCGGCAACTGGTCTAAGGCCCCGATATTAGCGGCAAAAATCGATAGTACCTGCAATTCTACAGGCATAGGGACGTACTGTCCTTGCTTTAACATCTCAACCAAGCGTTCACCACGCGCAAGCTGCTTTTGAGTAGCGACGTCTAAGTCTGATCCAAACTGAGCGAAGGCCTGCTTTTCTCGGTACTGCGCCAAGTCAAGACGGAGAGTACCAGCAACTTTCTTCATCGCCTTAATCTGGGCAGAACCTCCCACCCGGGAGACTGAGAGTCCGACGTTAACCGCTGGTCGAACACCTGAAGCAAAGAGGTCACCTTCCAAAAAGATCTGACCATCAGTGATCGAGATTACGTTGGTCGGAATGTAAGCAGAGACGTCTCCCTCTTGTGTTTCGATTATCGGCAGAGCAGTAAGCGAGCCCGCACCCATAGGGTCACTTAGCTTCGCTGCACGCTCAAGCAATCGGGAGGGTAGATAGAAAACCTCTCCTGGATACGCTTCCCGACCCGGAGGACGCCTTAGTAAGAGCGACACCGCTCGGAAGGCGACTGCGTGTTTAGACAAATCATCGTAAATAATTAAAACGTGCTTCCCCTTAAACATGAAGTACTCACCCATGGAGCACCCGGAATAAGGAGCCATAAACTGCAGCGGGGCCGGGTCCGAAGCGGTCGCAGCGACCACAATTGTATGACCCAAAGCGTCATGTTCTCTAAGCTTTTCAACTACTTGAGCGACTGAAGATCGCTTCTGGCCAATCGCAACGTAGATACAGATTACGCCGTTACCTTTCTGGTTAATAATCGTATCGATCGCAAGCGCAGTTTTTCCGGTCTTTCTATCCCCAATGATTAACTCCCGCTGACCCCGACCGACCGGGATCATGGAGTCGACAGCTTTCAAGCCGGTTTGCATCGGCTCATGCACCGACTTTCGTTTGACGATTCCGGGAGCCTTGATTTCAATACGCCTGCGCTCAGTTGTTTTAATCTCTCCCATTCCATCAATCGGAATTCCTAGTGCGTCTACTACTCGACCAACTAAGGCCTCGCCTACCGGAACCTCAGCAATCCGTTGAGTTCTTTTAACCGTATCACCCTCACGGATTTTAGTGGTGTCACCCATCAAAACCACACCGACGTTATCTTCTTCCAAGCTAAACGCGATCCCCATAATCCCATGCGGGAACTCAACCAACTCTCCGAAAGCCACCTTAGAGAGTCCATGCACGCGCGCAATTCCGTCTCCAACGGTCAGCACGAAACCCGTTTCACTAGTTTCTTGAGTCGAAGCAAACTGCTTGATTCTGTCCTTTAAGATCTTGCTAATTTCATCAGCTTTAATACTCATAAGTTCATTACCTTAGACAATAATCTCAATAAATTCACACTATTAGCTCAGATTTTAGCTTCTCAAGCGAGCCTCGTACCGAGCTATCTAAAAGCTTATCCCCGACTTTTATAATCAAGCCACCGATCAGTGAGCGATCAGTTTTCCAACTCACCTTAGGAACATTACCGAACTCACCCTTAACGCGATCTTCAATCGATTTTTTCTCATCGGAACCTAGATCAAAGGCAGAGGTGACTTCCAAGGCCAAGACCTTCTTTAACTGATCCACCATTTCTGAAAAGAGCTGCGCAATCTGCGGAAGCGAAGAAAGGCGCTGATTATTTAAAAGTATCTGAGTAAAATTTGAAAACTCCTTATCACCAGCCCGAATCTGATTGGCCACGTCCGCAATAATCTCTTCCCGAACGTGGCTTGGGATTGCTGGATTCAAAACCGCGGCTCGCAACTGAAGGTTCTCCTCCCAGGTTTGAGAGAGAGTATTTAGTGACTGAGAAAGCGATTCCAGTTTATCAGGTGAAACTGTGTCGAATAACGCTCTGGCGTACCTTTTTGCAACTCTACCTTGAACTTTTGCCATCTGGAAACCTTCCTAATTCCTTAATGCGCCGATACCGTCGACTGCACGTTTCCGAAGCTCCCGATCAGAGCTCTCATTTAGCTCCCGGGCTAATTTCTCGGAGGCGCGGTTGATCACCAGCTCTGCCAATTCGCGGCGAACACTCTCCTCCATTGCCTTCCTCTCGGATTGCGCCGTAGATTTCGCCTGGTCGACTATTCGTTGAGCTTTCTTTTCGGCGGCAATCTTCAATGCAGCTGCTTCACGCTTTGCATCTTCAATACCGCGAGAGATTATTGTTTCAGCTTCGGCCTTAACCGAAGCGATCTTAGCTTTGGCGCTCTTTAATAGCTGCTCAGCATCGGCCTGCTTTGACGATGCGGCCGAAACGAAAGAGGCGATTCCTTCTCGCCTCGCCTTGATCGCATTGGTCAGCGGTTTTTTGAAAGCTGCAATCAAAATAGCAAGGTAAATGATGAAGTTAATTACAGGATAGAACAGGTCTGAAATCGAAGCGACATGGTGATGCTCAGCTGACGAAGCGAATGCCGGAATTGCTGTCATAAAAGAAGCGAGGAAGGTAAGTCTAATACTCAGCCGAACCTTAGAATCCATTCTAATTACTCCTCCCCGCGGCGGCTGAAGAGTCAGAAACCCCTCGCGGAGACTTAGCCTTTTCCACTATCGCCTCGACAAGTTGATCGGCCTCTTTTGCAGCTGATTTCCTTAAATCATCAAGGCTGCCTGCCATCTCCCAACGAGCATTTCGAATTAGCTCCTCGGCAGAATCACGTGCTTGATTAAGGCTCTGAGAAGCCTCCTTTTTAGCCTGAGAGAGGATCTTGTCTCGCTCCTCCATCGCCCTAGCGCGCGCATCGCGAACTTCCGCTTCATATTGCAGTGTTAGATCATTTGCTTCTTTTGAACTTTCAGCCGCTCGACTCTCGGCACCAACGGTCTCCTGCTCACGCGCCTCAAAAAGACCAACGAACGGAGCAAATAGTTTGGCCGAAATTGCTTTGTAAAACAGAAAGAAAAGAACCGCACCAACCGGGATCATATAAGCATCCGTGATGGTGAGGTCGAACGTTTTTAAAATCTCTTCAAAGTTCAATTCGTACTCTCTCTAAGAGGCCTAAATTCGTTGGAAATCTAGGTAGTTCGCTACAAAAAACCCGCGAGGGTCTATACAACAATTATTTAATTTAATAAAG
>CAZJXY010000423.1:0-3698 GCA_964549925.1 uncultured Bdellovibrionales bacterium
GGGCGAGCGCAATCTTGGCTTGCCAAGTTGCGCCGCAGAAAATAAAAACCCAGCCCATGTCCAAAGTTGCAAGAACGCTCAAGAAAACTGGCTAATGATTGAGTAAATCGTGATTTTATCTGAGCAGAACCCGTGCAGATTCGGAGATATTAGCCACAAATTTTTGAAAAACAGCCTCTTCCGGAGTAGGGGACTGCGTAATATTGTTGGCCGTTGTCAGTTGATTAATTGGTCCTGTGTATGAGTTTCCGTATCAACTATTGTTACTCTATCGCGATCTTTCTTGTTCTGGTTGAATGCTGGATCGCTTTGCCTGCGCAAGCTGAAGTAGAGAATCCAAGTGATGATTATGTCTTTAGTGAAGATCGACGCGATTACAAACTAGCCAAGAAGAAAATGGCTAAGGCTGTTCTCCAATCGGACAAACCAAACTCTCAAGATTTAGACTTCAAGGCCCCAGATGTTCAGTTCGATCAAGAAAAGAAAATTTTCTACGGGACGGGTGGGGTAGTTGTCTCTCAATTTGGGGTGCAGGTACAGGGAGATCAGGGCAGCTATGCAACTCAGACCAAGGAAGCTGAATTATCGGGTGGAATCTATTTCAATTCTCAAGACCTCTCAATCTCAGCGTCAAAATCAAAATTCAATCTAGAGAATGAGACCGGAGTGTTCTCGGACGCAGATGTGCTGTTCGAGGATGGTGGTTATCGAGTCAAATGTCAGGAGTTAAATAAAATAGCGGAGTTTGACTACACTTTAGATAGCGCAGATTTCACCACCTGTGGATGTCAGGATCGAAGCAGACCGTGGAGCTTTCACAGCTCGTCCGGAACAATAACGGAGGAGGGGTATGCTCATTTAAGGAATGTAACTTTTAACGTGCATGATATCCCGATATTTTATACACCCTACCTCGTACTTCCGGCTAAAAGAGAGAGAGCCAGTGGGTTGCTTTTCCCAGAAATTGGATATTCGAGCGAAGACGGATTTCAATATAAGCAGCCAGTATTCGTGGTGATTGACGATAACAGTGACTTGCTCATATCCCCGTTCACTGAAGCAAAAACGAGAAATGGTTCTGAATTGGAGTTTAGAAAGCTATTCTCCAAAAAATCTTCATTACAGACCAGGTTTGTGTATTCGGATGAAAGTCCACGCGATGATGACTTAAGGGGTAGCAACGTTTCCGGACTGAATGATCCGACTTTCGATCAAGATCGATTTGGCGGGTATTATGTACAGCGTTGGAAGAGTGACAAAGACGCTGCCCTTCCACTATCGTTTATCGCAGACGGACACTACGTAAGTGACGATCTATTCCTCAGGGAGTTGGATCAGGACAAAATTGGAATGGCGTCTGACCGTTATGTTACATCGACTGCGGTGTTGAGTGCGCCACTCGGCGATTATATGAGCGCGGATCTCTCGGCCGAATTTAACCAGGCACTTCAATCAGACGATGATCTTGTGTTTCAGCGTCTGCCTGAGGTGACCCTTTCAGGGTTGAGGAGCTTTAGGGTTTTTGGAGTAAATCCCTACGGTGCAAAACTCGTGACCAAGGGGAATTTTACTGCTACTCAGTTTGCGAGGGATCAGGGATTTGACGGACTTAGAGCTAATTTTAACCCAGGGGTAAAAGTACCACTACATTTTAAAAATTACGTAACGACAGAGATCCGTGGAGGCGCAAATCAGACCCTCTACTCTCTGGATGATACTGTTGATCCGGAAACTGGAGCCGAGCTTGATGACTCGAACGATCGTTTAGTGCCGGATTTGGGGTTTACCTCATCAACAGCTTTAGAGCGGGTGTTTGACCTCGATCCAGACGGCTGGTTACCATATGTAGCTGCGATTGGGAGTCGCAGCCAATCTGAGCGTTTAACCAGAGTAAAGCACGTGGTCGAACCGTATTTTGGCTATACCTTTATTCCGGATGTCTCGCAGGATCAGCTGCCTCTTTTCGATTCGAAGGACAGGATTCGAGAGAAGAGTTTATTTGCACTCGGGATAAGGACATCTTTGCTTGGAAGATTTGATCCGGTTGATCAAGGAAAAGGCGTGATCTCAGAGTTGACACCGCGGGTTGAAGATTTACCGACACTCGCTTTTGATAGACCGCTTTCTGACGTTGGTGATACAGAGATTTTTACCGATGAATTCGGTGGAGCGTATTCTCAGCGCCGCGCACCGGTGCGTGAGTTGGTTGCATTAACGATCAAGCAAACTTACGACTATAAAGAGGATGTTGAGGATAACGATAGCGATCGGCGTCCTTGGTCCGACTTAGGTAGTCAGCTTGATATGTTTGCCAACGATTATTTTGCCATGCGCTTTGACAGCAACTTAGATACACAAGAGACTCAAATGTCCTCCTGGGGCTTGGGCTGGCACTTACGAGATGATCGTGGGGATGCGATGTTTGCCCGTTATAGCTATTTAGATAATGAAATCAGTCAAACGCAGGGTAACCTAGAATTAGCGCTGACTCCGCGTTTTAAGTTGGGGTACTACGGTAATTACGATCACATAGAGGGCGAATTAATAGAGAGCCGTGTTGGGATGCGCTATAGCGGAAGCTGCAATTGCTGGAGGGTTGACCTTGGATACCACGAGATGATTAATCCAGACAAAGAGAAATTTCTTCTCACATTCACTTTGGCTGGATTAGGCCACATTAAATTCTAAAAGCCAGTGGTCATTTGATTCTAAGATTTTTCTATTAACCGCATCTGTGCTATACCCGAACAGTCTATGACTAATGATGAGGTTTCATGCCAAGAGTACTAGTTACAGGGGGTGCTGGATTTATCGGCTGCAATTTGGTGCGGTTATTGGTTGAAAAGCGCCCTGATTGGCAGATAGTCGTGGCTGATCTTTTAACCTACGCCGGAAATGTTGAAAACATCGCTGAGCTTGTGAACTCTGGGAAGATTGCCTTTGAGAAAGTTGATATAGCCGATCCGGTCAAAGTTGAGGACATGTTCGATCGACGAAGATTCGACCTAGTTTTTCACTTGGCGGCAGAGAGTCATGTTGATCGATCGATTTCTAGTGCAACCGAATTCGTGCGCACGAACGTAATTGGTACTCAGGTTTTAACTAACGCGGCCCGCTCATTTGGCGTTAGTCGATTTGTCCATATATCGACCGATGAGGTCTATGGTTCGCTTGGACCGAGTGGGAGTTTTTTAGAGACCACACCACTTGATCCTACCAGTCCTTATGCAGCTTCCAAGGCTGCCTCGGATCTGATGATCTTAAGTTTCTATAAAACCCATAATTTCCCGGTCGTGGTAACCCGCTGTACCAATAACTATGGCCCCTATCAGTTCCCTGAAAAATTTATTCCACTTTTCATAACCAATGCTTTGGAAGACAAGCCACTCCCGCTCTATGGTGACGGGATGAACGTGCGCAGTTGGATTCATGTACGTGATCATTGCAATGCGCTATTATTAGTTTCCGAACAGGGAAGACTAGGAGAGGTTTATAATATCGGGGGCGGGGCGGAGTCAGAGATGCCGAACAAAGAAGTGGCAAATCTCATTCTAAAATCCCTTGGGAAACCGAATTCATTGATCAAGCACGTTACCGATCGACTGGCTCATGATCGGCGTTATTCTATTGATCACTCAAAGATTACCAAGGAGCTTGGCTGGCGGCCGAGTGTCAAATTTGCCGAGGGTTTGAGTTCC
>CAZJXY010000424.1:0-3689 GCA_964549925.1 uncultured Bdellovibrionales bacterium
CTCTCTGCATCTTTTTGGTGACGGTGTGCTTTGCTACCTCCTGTCATATGAGCAGTCGGCCGTTAACTGCTAAAGATCATGCGATCCCACCAAAAGAGGATTTAATAATTCTACAAATTAATGATGTGTACGAGATTGCTGCGCTTGAGAAAGGGACAGTCGGCGGCATGGCGCGAGTGGCTGAGTTTCGAAAGCAGCTGCTCGCTCAGAATCCAAACACGCTTACGGTGCTTAGCGGAGACTTTCTTAGTCCCTCTGTTATAGGAACGGTAAAACTAGGCGATACCAGGATCCAAGGTCAGCAGATGGTCGATGTGATGAATGCGGTAAAGATTGACCTCGTGACATTTGGAAATCACGAGTTTGATCTAAAGGAGAGTGACCTGCAAAAGAGACTAAATGAGTCCGAATTCGACTGGATTTCGACCAATGTTTTCCGCAAAACTGAGTCCGGGATCGAACGATTCTTTAAGCTAAGAGCGGGTCAAAGGGAATCGATCCCTCCCTTTCGCATATTAACAATCCCAACTCGTGACGGTGAGTCGGTGATCCGCATCGGCGTGCTTGGGATAACTCTGCCCTTCACCAAACAGCCTTATCTGCATTATGAAGATCCGTTTGCGATGGCAAGGCAGGTCTTTAGATTAATTCGGGACCAAGCTGATATCGTGATTGCCTTAACGCATTTAAATTTAAAAGAGGACCTTGAACTAGCGCGGCAGATCCCTGAGCTTACCCTGATTGTCGGTGGGCACGAGCATGAAGATAGCTTCAATTTGGTCGGCACTGTTCCGGTGGCAAAAGCCGATGCTAATGCAAAGAGCGCCTATATTCACCGCATCACTTTTGATCCGACATCAAAAAAGGCTTCGGTGCACTCTGAGCTTAAAGCGATTGATCGAACTCTTAACGAGGATCAAAAAGTCGCTCAGGTGGTAAAGACTTGGGAAGAGAAAGCTTATTCGGCCTTCGTCTCGCAAGGTTTTAATTTAGATCAACGTGTAGCCGATCTAAGTGAGCCGCTAAATGGGCTAGAATCAGATATCCGTACCCGCCAGACGAATTTAGGATCGCTGATTACAAATGCGATGTTAAAGGGTGCCGGGGATGTCGATCTTGCGCTTCTAAATAGCGGGTCCATCCGTGTGGATGATTACTTGAGCGGGGAGATTACCCAGTTCGATATAATTCGAGCGCTACCCTTTGGAGGAAAAGTGCTAAAAGTCGAGATGAAAGGATCTCTGCTGAAGCGAGTGCTGGATGTCGGGCAAAGTAACACAGGAACAGGGGGATTTTTACAAACGGCCAATGTTGAATTCGGAAACAAGCTCGGATGGAAGATTGGAGACGCGCCGCTTGATCCTAAGCGTAATTATAAGGTGGCAATCTGTGATTTTCTTATGAGTGGCGGTGAAGTTAACTTGGGGTTTTTAACCAAAGATAATCCGGAAGTTGTAAGTGTGAAAGAGCCGGAAGATAATAGTGTGCTAAGGGATATTCGGTTGGTGTTGGTGGGGTATTTACAGCGGGGCCAAAATCCCTCTTATCTTTCAGGAACATAACAGGAGTGAAACTCCCTTGAATCGGTCCGGCACATATACTAGGCTCCAATGCTTGCTCCTTTCAATTGCACGTATGGGTAGAGATTTGAAAAGTTCTATAGAGGTTCCCTCCTAGTCCTTCAAACTATCGTAGACAATACACCGGATGAAAGGAGCCGGTTGTCCCACGATGCAGTCATTCGCTCAGGTCGTGCTGTTTCTCGCGATCTCGATCTTTTCAGTGTCTTGCGGGACGCTGCATAAGATCGAAGGAAGTGATTCCTGGCGTTCTCCTCAGCCCGATGGCAAAGATCTCCGCTTCCTTCACACGCACGGAGTGAAAACGGTGATCTGTCTTCGGCGGCCCCACCCTGAACTTGAGTGGTACCAAGAGGAGAGCCGAATCTGTTCTGAATTGGGGATGAATTTCGTAACTCTCAGTTGGTCTGCGTTGCGATGCCCCCCAGTTCAGATTGAACGCCTGCTAAAGACGTTCAAAGAAAAACCCGGCCCGTACTTGATCCACTGCGAAAAAGGTGTTGATCGCACTGGATTGGCAGCGGCAATTTACAGGGTCGTAATTCTCGGTCACTCAAAGCAAGCCGCCTCAGAAGAGCTTAGTGTCTGTAAGGGACACCTGCCTCTCTTCGCCGGCTACGCAATGGACCGCGCCTTTGAAGAGTTCGATTGGTCCATACCAGGCGAATCGAGGTTGACCGTCCGATGAACCGTGCTGAGATGATCGATCTATCGTCGGAGCGGGATGATATTGAAGGAGCTCAATACAGGTTCTTACAGAGGTCCTTTTCAAAGGTAGCTTCTCCAATCTCACCCGCCAGATTTTTAGAGAGTTATTTGTATGAAACCAGTACAGCGTCAAGATCAATTGGATCAAATCGCCGATGAAATTAGACTCCCGTCAAGAGATCTGCTCCAGACCTTAGGAGCGTTGAGCATGGGCGTCGTCGGCGGTGCCTGCACTACAACTCCAATGCTCACGCCGTCTCGTGAGCCGCTCCCTGTACCATTAGAAGTTGTTGAGCGATTTCCGGAACCCGAAGTTTTGTGTCTTAAGCAGAAGATGCCAAGGGAACGGGGACGATCGATGCTTCACAGTGGGACTCTGCTAATCAGTGGGGAAGAGTTAAATTACTACTACTATATGCCCAAGGAGAAGACAGCGGACGTTCCATTTGTTTCAGTTCTACCGATCCTAGGGGGCGGTGACGGTATTACCGAGATGGTTTGCGAGAGACTTTCAAGTTACGGTCTCGCAGCAGGTACGCTTGACCGCAAGTGGAAGCTCTTTAGACAACATGAAACGATCGATCAATTAGAGCAGAAATTCATCGATGCCGTTCGAAATCAGAGAGCATTTATCAGTTGGGTCGAGACTCAGCCCGGAATAGATGGTCGCTTTATCGGAACATTCGGACTTTCAGCTGGTGGAATTATCGCCACTGATTTAATTGCTGTTGATAAGCGCGTAGATGCGGCTGTTATCTGTTTGGCCGGGGGCGGATTAAGCACCTTAATCTTAGACGCGGACGAGACCCGAACCATAAAATGGGTAGCGGAGACCTGTGAGAAGCTTGGAATCACAACCTATCAGTTGGAAAAGAAGATCGCCGCTGAAATGGACGTTGATCCGGCAGACTTCGCCGCTTATATTGACCCGAATGACGTGCTATTTGCGCAGGCACGCTTTGACGGTGTTGTCCCGGAAAGAAACTATAGAATACTCAGAGAGGCATTAGGCTTTCCCGAAACAGTCAAGGTTCCGTTTGGACATTACTCGTCGATTATAGGTCTGAATTATTTAACCGCCAAGGGCAGCCGGTTTATGAAGGAGCGTTTCCGCAATGATGGTTGGAAAGACGGTGAGTAGTGGTGAGTAAGGTTCCGTTCCATTGAACGCTAAAGTTCCTTTGAGAGGAGCTAAAAACCTCACCCACCACCGCGCATCGCCGTCCAAGCGAGTTCATTTTGCGGAATACCGAGAGAGAAGGGCCAGATCTTCCAAGCAACGAAGCACTCGATCCCCGGCGTCTCGGCCAACGGAGAGTCCGCGCTCGTAGCTGTAGTACGGCATGTCATAGTCCCAACTAGGCATCATGTATCCAAGCTCGTCGTTGGCAAGTCCCACGA
>CAZJXY010000425.1:0-3683 GCA_964549925.1 uncultured Bdellovibrionales bacterium
AGGTTTTAAGGTGATCGCTGCCGGGGATGGCGAGGAGGGGGTTAATCTCGTAAGGAACCACCACCCAGAGCTTATCATTCTTGATGTAATGATGCCCAAAAAAGATGGGTTTGAAGTCTGTCGAGAACTCCGTGATTCCGGCGTTTCCACACCGATTATTCTACTTACAGCTAAAAGCAAGGAAGTCGATAAGGTTCTTGGCTTAGACCTTGGCGCTGATGATTATTTAGCAAAACCTTTTGGAATGAAGGAATTAATCGCCAGAGTTAAGGCTTTATTGCGTCGATCATCGGCTACTCAGGAAATTGATAGGGTTGAATTAAACGACCTTGTGGTTGATTTTAAGGCTTATAAGGCCGAAAGAAACAAACAACCGATTGAGCTCTCAGCTCGGGAATACAGGCTTTTAAGGTTCCTTGTTGCAAAGCAGGGCGCTGTAGTGACTAGAGATGAACTCTTAGACCAGGTCTGGGGTTATAACTCATATCCTTCGACCCGGACTGTAGATAACCACATTGCAAAGCTCCGCCAGAAGATTGAACCGAATGCAGATGAGCCAAAACATATCCTTACCGTACACGGGGTGGGGTATAAGTTCGTAGCATAATCTAAGTAATTTCAAGTGTTTAGTTCGTTTGTCTACATTTAGCAATTAAATTGTAAAAAAATTGCATCGATTTTGTGTGGAGAGAATCCAATTAACAGAGCAGGCGTTGACCTAGCACTTAGAGGGAGACCTATTGGGTGTTTGGTTTAAGTTGTTTGGTTCTACTTGGGTTTTGTTCAGATCGCTAAAGATATCTTCGGCACATTTAAGGTCAGACGCCAGTAACGCGAATAGGCGAAGATAGACTAAGAAGAGGATTTTAAGATGAACAGGCCAAGTGAGATTGAAATTGAGATTTTGGAGCGTCCCATTATTACCTGCGACGATGTCGAGGAGATGCTTGGTGACTTTGTCGATGGCGAACTAATCCCGACGCTGCATGCCCGTCTCGCAAATCATATCGATCAGTGTGAATGTTGCAAGGAATCAGAGCTTGAGTATCGAGCTGTGATTAAGCTTGCTAAAGCCATTCGCGATCGTCCAGTGCCAGCCGGCGTAAAGGAAAGGCTGCGCGAGAACCTAAAGGCTAAGCTTGGGGTGGAGTTAAGATAATAACGAAGCTCCTCAAGGTCTCCAAAGATCTATCGAAATTGCACACCCTCTCAAAAAATTCGTAAATCCTCTTAAATTTTGATACCTTCACAGCCGGGGAAGGGAGGAATTTGTGTGGAGGTTTCGTGCAACCAGAAAGTGAGCGTCATTTAGCAGCAAGTGTTGAGTCGTTAGAAGCTCTTCGACCACCTCCATCAACTGATCTAACCCCTCTAATAAAGTCTCATCTCGCCCAATCTTTTGCTCGGCTTGGCGAAAATCTATTACTCGTTAGAATTAGTCGTGAGCAAATTGACCAAGCTTTTGTTGGATCAAGATTTCCCGGTTTGATTCGATATGCTTCAGAAGACTTGGTAAGTACGCTTCAGTCGGAGCACTGTCCAGGTATCGAGAATAAAGATGCCTTGGTTAACTCCGTTAAAGAGGTCGGTGTTCGACGAGTCTCAAATCAGGCGCTCTCTGACCTTGGGCACGAGCTGATCGAGAGATCTGATATCGCCGAGCTACCCAGTTCTCATCGAGCCGCGCTACTTCATCTGCGAGCGTTTGAGTATCGGAATTTTGGCCCGATAGAAGCATATGATCGGATTATATCGAGATTAGATGCGGGCTCACGTGGGGGTGATCCGGACTTCACAATGCGTTTAAGTTTGGAGACAGCAAGTAAAGAGAGATCTAATAGTGAATTAAGCGATACTAATCGACAAGTGATTAAGCGCAGTTTTGAAACAGTGCTTATGTTGCTCGATTCCTTACATGACGAAAGGTTTAACTCTGAGAGAAGAGCTGTAAGAGCTACGGCCTCTCGAGGTCTTTTGCTCGCAGGGATTGAAAGCGGTGATGCTAAGGTGGCTGTGCGCGGATTTGAGAACTTGCGAGATATGGTACACGAAGGAATGCGTGGGTATGTTCCCTACGATTTTGAACTTTTATCCGCGATTACTGAAAATCGGGATCGGGAATTTGGGGCGCTTCGACTTGAAGTCAGAAAAGCGTTATCAAACTACCTGCTTTCAAATCCGGAGGAGCCTAGAATTAGAGAGCGTGCCGAGCTTGCCAGTTTAAAACTTAGAAAGAACTTAGCTGCAGAAAGCGGCCGCCGACTTCCGCCAGGGGATAGCACGAAGGGGATCGTTAGATTACCCTCAGACGGGGTTATATTTATCTAAATTCGAATCATCATGCCCGGCTTTTTTGATCAGATTAGTAACTGGCGTGACGGAGACGAGAGGGATCGTTCTCAGCCTAAGGAATACTTCCGCTTCGCTGGTTCAATTGAAGTGGAGGGCATTGGCACGTTCCGTTATGAAGCTGTCGAAAGGGACTTTAATCCAGGACCAGAGTCGGCATGCGATTTTGGCAGTGAGCCCCCCAAAGGGCCGATTACGGTCCTAAAAACAGTGGAGGAAAAACCTGTTGTGGTCTGGGGACATGAGATTAATGATGCCGAGGAAAATCTGAGATCAGCAATTCAGATTCGAGAAAGGTTCAAGAATGCCAAGCCTTAGCCTAAATTGAATAGTGCGGCTTAAGTTGAATACCTCCAGTGAGAGGTGTACTCTCTGCAAATGCTCGAGCCTCAAGAAAATCGATCAGTTCCAATTTCGGCTGAAGCCGATTCAATAATTCGCGCGGAACCGCTGCTCCCGGTCTTTGAGGCTGTGGAGAACGCATTGTTAACCAACGAGGCGCTTAAGAATGATCTTCGGAATGTGCCGCGTTGGAAGCGCTACGAACTAACAGAAGGGGTGAGTGAGGAATTTGAAGACACTAACTTGCTTGGTCATGCGTTTTCGACTCTGCGCATTGCTCAACGTCTGACAAAATTGGATTTGGCAGAGCAAAATATTACTCCTTCGGATGCCTTGCGTTTATGGATTGTAGCTTTGATTCATGATTTCGGTGAAATGGGAGAAGGAGACTTAAATTTTATAAGAAAAAAAGCAGGTGGTAATACCGAGGAGTTAGAGCGAATTTATTTTCACCAGAAAAAAGCCGAATGGTTTCCCTCGATGGACCAAGAGTCCCTGACTATTTTGAGCGATTTATATGACCAAGTAGCGCTCGCAGGTGATAAATCTAGCGGCCTTCCACTTCGGTTTAATCAGATAGAAGAGGTCGGATATCTATCGCATGCTTTAGATATGTTTGAAGGTAAACCGGAGAAGATCGATTGGCACTTACTCTGTTCTAGCGTGATGCATTACCATATAGGCAAGATCTTTCGCTATGTTGAGCAGCATGCGGCAACAGCGATAGTTTTAGGGGAAAAGGTAGAGTCGCTCGAACAACTAATCGAGTTCCAGGCCGGACAAGTTGAAGCGGTGCGAGAGCATCTTCAGCGCGAATTTGAATTTGAGGGGAGAGCCTATGCAACTGATGATTGCCGACTCGATTTAGATGGGTGGCGGAAGGTGGTATTGAAGTTAAAGCGGTAGACCGTTGAGTGAGATAAAGTGTATACCCCCAATTTATACAGATTTAACATTTTTCAATTTCTTAACATCCAGTAGATCCTGTGGTC
>CAZJXY010000426.1:0-3665 GCA_964549925.1 uncultured Bdellovibrionales bacterium
TGATTACTGCCAACCCGCACAGGTAATGTAAAAGCGTGTACCCTTCTTTTCAAAATGGAAAACGGCCTTAAACTCATTTTTGAGAGTAAAAATTACATTCACTTGATCTTTTGCAAAAAGTTTTTCGGGTAGATAAATTGCATCGGTAGTTCGCACACCTTCCAACACTAAAAAACTTCTGGCCGCAGCACGCTCGCGCTCGGTTGATGCGTAATCAAATTCACCCTTAGCCAATAGTTCCGATAATGAGCTATCACCCGCTTGCACGAAATTTCTCAGTAAATCACAGAAACGCTGTGCCTCCTCGTGGGAGAATTTTGCGAGCGCCAACTCAATCAATTGTGCGGCTTTTCTCTCTAAGCCAGCGAAAAGCTCCTGACCCTTTGCTGTCGCCACAACATAGACCGAACGAGCATCCTCTGAGTTAAGCTCTTTAGTCACTATTCCCTTTTTCTCGAGTACCGCAACAAGAGTTGAAATTGAGTTCTTGGCCAACCCCAGCCGCTCGCTAATTGATTTAATATGCAATGCCTCACGACTGCTGCAAATCTCGGACAGAAGATGCCAGGTTGATACGGCTAAACCACTCTGCATGTAAGAATCGCTAAGTAACCCAACGGCCCGAGCTAAACGACGTTGCTCGACACGGATCGGATGCTCAGAAGCCCTTGGTATTCCGCGAGGCTCGCCGAGACCATCCCCCAACATTTCAAAATAGCGCTTTAAGTCACGTAACTCTTGGGAGCTTAAGGCTGAGCACAGCAACTTCAAGCGATTATCTGCAAAGCGGTCTATCGCTGAAATCACATTTCTGGCTGCGGCAGTTAGCTGTAAGATGTAGCGTCTGCCATCATTTGGATCGGACAACCGTCTAATGAAGCCGCGCTCTTCTAATCCGGCTGCAATTCGTGATATGGAACTTTGATCAAGCTTTAATAGCGCTTCTAAATCTCGTAGGGATCTCTCCTTGTCAGCATCAAGCTCAACCAACAACTGCTCTTGAACAAGAGATAAACCACCCGGTAGAGCATTGCCGATGGCCCGGTTACCCTGAGCCATCTTATGAAACAAACGGTGGATCTTTAAAGCGAACTGATACATTATTTTTCGAATGCTCTTACGTAATAATCCAGAGACTTTAATCTTACCTGCATATAGATAAGATCGCAAATCAATTGGATCTTGTGACTATATCCTAGCGCAAAAAATAGCGGTACAATTGTGCAGATGATCTATGGTGTAAGTAATGCGGGTGATGATGGTGTTATATCGGCAGCCAGAGGCTTATGGATGCCAGAACCGTATGAAATTACTCTACGTAGCGACCGAGTCGACATAGTAAAGCCTGATCAAAGAGCTGAGATCTCTTCCCCTAAGCAAGACCTTGAACAGTATTTGTCCGATCTAAGAATTTATAATGGGATGTTGGGCGAAGTATTTGCAGCGTTGCATGATACATTCGCCAACACTGGGTCAACTTTGAAAGTTGAAGAATGCATGCTTGGTCTTCATCAAAGAGTACTAGACGAGTTCGATGTTTTGCAGAAGGGACTCAAAACTCGCTCAATCATCCATCTTTTGGATTACGAATTACATAAGGGGATGCTTTCAATACTGGAGCAACCGCTGAAGGCGCATGAGAATCCAAAAGATCGAGAGGTTAGACAGTTGGTTCAGCTCGCGTCGCTCTTAACCAAGCAGTCAAACCTTGCACTGGATGAAAGAGTCACTTCAAATGTTAATATTAGAGAGGTTCCGAGCTACAAACTACTGCCCCACTCAACAGAGCTCGAAACATTGGTGGAGATAAACAGAACACTAACGATCGATACGGAGAAACAGGAACCACAATCGGGCTTCGGTAGAGTTTTGGAACGCGCCGAGCTTGAGAAAGCTCTAAGAGCCGAGGGAGCGAGGCTTTTTTTGCTGGAGTTTGAGGGGCAAGTGGCGGGTTATTATATTTTACATACCAGCCTTGAAAGCGTTTCAACCCAAGTGTCATTAGCATTGAAAAGCCTTAAGTGTCTGGGGGCTAACCCTTCGCGCTGCGGATGGGCTGATATTGTTGGAATCCTGCCTGAAGCTAGAAAGTACATTGAGTCTTCTTGTAAAGGTATTAAGGCTTACGATTTGCTTGATGCCGCCGTAGTTCAATCCGCAAGGGCACACGGCTTAGAGATTCTCTTTGGTGAAGTGCGCGAAGGTGCCCAGGGTAATTTAGCCAAGAGTAGTCACCTGCGTTGCGGGTGGCAGGAAACAGGGATAATTTATCAGGGCAAGCTTTATCCTTATCAGATTTTGCGAAGGGAGTTGTGATGGAGCGCTCCCTTAAGAGTATAGTATCGGAGATCGCTACATTTAAGATCTTCAATCTCAATTAAGCTCTCAATATTTAATCTGTGAGCTTCGACATACTCCGATTCAATTAATAGCTTGTGCCCAGAGTGCCTGACCACCTCAGATAGGATTGAAGCCAAGGCAAAGACGGCCTTGGCCCTGTTCTAATTCGGCGATGAAATCAAACCTGCTGCCGCAAAAGCTGATGCACGAAGATTAGCTATTACAGCCATTCCTTATTCACTCCGAAGCGGGCAGATAATTTTTCTGGTTGGAGTATCATGCTCCGGCATTTCGGGCTCCTCTCTTGGCGGAGGCAGCGGTAGAGGCATATCCGGCTCCTCCGGTTCAATCGGTGGAAGTGTTTCAGGATCATTCTCTGGTGCTTCTTCAGGAGCAGGCGGCGTTTCCTTATCCGGTTCCGTATTAGGCTCCTCCTTAGGTGGCGCCCCTGGATCAACTTCTGGCTCCATCTCTGGAGCCGCTGGCCCTGCTGATTGAACGTTCCCTAAAACAGATTGCATAGCAGTTATTCCCTCTCTTGCGATACTAAAGTTGGATAAGTATAGTAGTTGTTAGTGCTAATAAGTCTTGAAGACACATTACGCATATACCAGCGCTCTAACTCCTCCCAACTTGAGAAACTCTCAGCGTTAACATTACCATCATCTAGCAAGTGCGCCTGCAAACCATCGTGAGCAGTAATCCAAAGATCGCAATGCTGCGGCTGAGAAAATAGAGTACCTAAAGTCAGCGCCGGATATTGATCAGCGGGAAGCTTTGCCTCGCTTGCAGCCTTAGAATGGGCATAGAACAGCTGGAGCGCTCTTGCGCCGCAAAAACGCGGTGTTTCGATCATCTCACGGATGGCGGCCGATGAGACTTGGAAGTCTCTAGCTTCGCCTTCGTTACGCAGGAATCTAGAAAGCATGAACTTCATAGTTTCAAGACCAATGCAGGCGTGCTGTATAAATTTATCTATGGCAAGATGCGCCTCCATATGCTGATGTAAAATTCTGCTCTGACCTCCTCTATGCATATGCGGTTCGAAGAAAAGGTGGGAATGTCGATCGGGGGTGTAAGGCATGGAGGAGGTATGATGATCTATATGATAATTCTCCCAATTCCAAAGCGGCCCCTCTCCGCGACGCAACGCCTGGTTAAATCCTGCAAAATAACAGTTAAGACTTCCTACATCGAGAAATGGAAGATGCGGCTTATCTCCCGGGATCCCGCCTTGGTTAAAAACTGAGCTATCCGGGATCTTGGCGCGCTGGTTCCCTTCTGGTGGTAGCTTATCAGGATTCCCAAGAGCACTAAGCAGTGAG
>CAZJXY010000427.1:0-3655 GCA_964549925.1 uncultured Bdellovibrionales bacterium
ACCTTTATTGACAGCATCTCCCTTTTGGACAGCTAAGGTTGCAAGATGCCCGTAAAGTGTGGACACACCGAGACCGTGATCGATCACAACTGCATTTCCATATATCCCAAAGTCTTTAGCCAATATTACCTCACCGTCTTGAGCAGCATAAACCGTGTCGTTTTGCACTGAGGCGAGATCTAAGCCGTTATGCACAGAAAAGCTCACTATTTTACCGTCGACTGTATAGCTTCGCTTCTCGCCTAAGTTGGAAGAGGTGGCAGAACTCATCGGCTTTATAAAAGCTCCATTCCCTTTCCGCGGGGTCGGCGCAGTAGAAAACAAAGTAGCAAGCTCGGCATCAAGCAGTTTTCGATACTCTTCATTCACTACCTTAAATGCTTCAGTCAGTTGAGCTTGAGAGTCTAGTTTCAATGCTGACGCTTGAGGTGAGGCTTGTAAGAACTTTTGGTAAAGATCAGGGACTTTGTTCTCTAAGAACGCGGGAGAGAGCTTCGGCTGCACCTCAGACTGCTTAAAGGTTCCAAGCCTAAAGCTAACCACCTGAGTAGTTTCATTTCCGGCAGAGTCTCTCGCAAATAGTAGCGGTTTGGTTTTATTCGGATCAAAGTCGTAGGGCATGGCAAATAATGATGCCAACACACTCTGATCTTTTATCTCCGACGAGACATACGAGGCAGGAAATCCTACAAAAACTTTATCTCCAATTCGAACCCCAGATTGAACAAGGTTCGGATCTGAGGCTTTAAATAGAACTAATTCTGCTCCAGCCTGATGAGCTACGTGCTGGAGAGATAGAATTTGAAGTTTAGGCTTAGAAAGATCTAAATTAAAGACCTTCTCCCTGGTATTATAATTTGAATAAAACGATCGATCATCAGCGGCAATTTTTAGCGTTACGTCGCCCTCTTTAAAGCCGACCGCCTGAAAATCAATTGGGAAAGAAACTACTCTTCCTTTCGTTCCAGGGGGCGGAGTCTCTGTGAAAAATTGGTGAGTCTTTGTACCTTGGGACGCAATGACTGTGATGCTCCTTAAGGTTGCACCTTGATCGGAGAGATCCACTCTAAATTCGCCGTCTTTGAGTTCCGGCTCACCAATCTCAGGGGCGGTGCGGTCCAGAACGTTTTGAATGAAAGTTGATGTTCCGGGAACATACCCTCCGGCTAAGAGGACCACGGTTACGGAGATTAGGATAATAATAGTTGTTCTCATATCCAGGCACTATAGCCGTGGTTTTTAATCTCGACAACTATTTTTAGCCTAAATAGGGTGGGGGGGAAGGTCATCTTTCGAGTCAGAAAATCCTCGGAAAGGTTTGACCAATGAAAGCCTACTTCCTCTGCGCAATCAGAATATCGCTCCGATTGCAGCCATAGCTATTTCGCTACAACTTACGCAGCCAGGGATTTTTTATCCTTCTTTTCACGTTTTTTAGATTTTTTGGAAATTCTCTCTGGCTTCCAAATTTTAAAGTTTCCCTTAGCCATCTCTCGCTCAGTCTTCTTTAACCTAGAGAGAATTCTTGGCTCGGTCTCTAATATGTCGAGCGTCTCAAGCAGCGCTTCATACTCTTCAAATGGGATGAACGCTCCTACTGGCACGGAGTCTCTAACTAATATGAATGACTCACCTAATTCTTCAGCCTCTCTTGCTAACTCAAGAAGCTTCATTTTTGCTTTACTGATCGAAATGATTTTGGCCATTAAAATCTCCTCATTTTTTCGTATACCTCTTTGCGGTGATGAATTCTAAGAATCTCTACAACAATCTCTCTCTTCTTGATAACATATATCATCCGGTACTGTCCGACCCGGAAGGACCAGTACCCTTTCAGCTCACCCCTGAGAGACTTTCCTAGATATGGATCTTTAGTGAGGCATGTTAGGCCATTCTCCAAATGGCGCCTATTCTTTTCTTGGACGTTCTGAAGAAAATCATGGGCCTGGACTGACATTCGTACTGTCCACATAAATGACCATTATAATAGTCATTCACTATACTGTCAATGTCAGTATGCTCACCCGAAGTAAGGTTTTAGTCAGTCGGCGCAGTTATGACTGAGCTGTCTTTGCGATTACGCACTTCCAGCGAAAGAAAGAGTGTAGTTCATAGAGATTATCACTTTTATCGCGAGCCGGGCCACAAGTAACCCTTACTGTGGCAAAGTAGGTTGTATCGTTAGCGTCCTTTTTTGTAATCTGGTACTCGTATCGAGGACTACAGCTTCTATCACAGCGTGCATAAAGATCTCTTCCTTCCTCTCCCTTTCCTTGAGCAAGTTCCCCGATCCAATCAACCAGCTCCTTAACGCTAGAGATCCCCGATCTACTATACCTAATAGGTGAAAGGGTTGATTTGGACTCTAAGTCCTGGCAGTACTCCCTATCTTTGTAATCCGAGAGGAGCTTTTTGGGGTTTGACTTGAAATACACAAAAGGGATCGAACGTACCTTACAATTGCCTTTACAAAATTGTTCAGGCGCCTCTAGTTCCCTGAGGCGGTCTTTTGCTCTGTTAAAGATCGCTTCTGATTCATAGCTCAGTGAACCTGGGCTCGACCTTAGATTGGCAAAAAATGCAGCCGTGGCCTCAGTTTCCTGGATCGGAATGTCAAGATACTGCTCGGTGCACTGTTCATTCGATTGGATCAAATCTTCAGCCAGTGAACGGTCCGAAAGTAAAATAAATACGGATAGAACGACGATTACGAAGAGCTTTCTTACAAACCTAAATGCCATAGCAGCTACAGTTTAGAGGGATAAAACGCTTTAACACAAGGGAGCTTGAAATCGCTGGCGCACCCTTGCACCAATCTAAAAAAGAGGGGAATCTCGCGCCAAATGGTATTTAGTTCGGTCACTTTCCTTTTTCTATTTCTTCCTCTTACTTTGGTGCTCTATGCCCTAACCCCGAAAGAGGCTCGGAATTATACGTTGCTATTCATGAGCCTCATTTTTTACTGGTGGGGTAGCTTAAGTCAGTTTTGGTTAATTGCTGTTTCAATCTTCGGAAACTATATCTTTGGATTATGGATTGCTTCAGCAAAAGAGAACGCACGAAGCGGGAAGAGTCAACTGATATTGGCGGCTGCGTTCAATCTCGGCTTACTTTTTTATTTCAAGTATAATAATTTCTTCTTTGATTCAATAAATTCCCTTTTAATATTTGGCGGCGTCGATCAAATAACATTTACCCGTGTCGCACTACCGATCGGGATCTCATTTTTCATCTTTCAGGCTTTTTCTTACATCATCGATTTATACCGTGGACAAGTCTCGGTTCAACGTAATCCTTTTGATCTGGCTCTCTATATCGTACTCTTTCCGCAGTTAATAGCCGGGCCGATCGTACGTTATTCGGATGTGGAATCACAGATACTCTCGCGCTTTACTACACCACGGAAATTTCTCTCTGGAGTCGAACGCTTTATTATAGGTTTAGGTAAGAAGGTAATCATCGCTAACGGCTTAGCTGAGGTGGCCGATCAGATATTTTCAGCTGCTCCTGGAACATTCTCCCTGCCCGCGGCTTGGCTCGGGGTGCTGTGTTACTTTTTTCAGATCTATTTCGATTTTTCCGGTTACTCGGATATGGCGATAGGACTCGGTCGGATGTTTGGCTTCGAGTTTCTCGAGAATTTCAATTTTCCTTA
>CAZJXY010000428.1:0-3629 GCA_964549925.1 uncultured Bdellovibrionales bacterium
ACATTATGGGTGGGATTCAGGGTGCCACGGAGCTTTTGCAGAATGTGGTTAAGGGTAACCGAGTAGGTGAAAAGTGTATCGGTATCGTGAATAAAGCCATCGACCAAGGCATTCGTCTGACCGGGAAAATGATGACATTCAAAAAAGAGCGGATCGGAGCCGAAGGTGAGGCCGAGGACATAAACCACATTATATACCAAATAACGGAGGTCCAAAGACAGTTGGTCGGAGATCGACTTACTTTCGTGCTGATGCTGAACTCCGAGATTCCAAAAGTTTTGGCGAACGCAAAGAACCTGATCGATATACTCTCTAATATTGTCTCAAACGCTGAGGATGCGATTCAGTACGCCGGGGCGATTACGATTCGCTCTGGATATGAGTCGGAGAATGGTATGGTGCGGGTGGAGATTTCGGATACTGGTATCGGTATGGATGAGGAGATCTTAGATAAAGTTTTTGAACCGTTCTTTTCGACTAAACATGTTGACCAGGTCAACGGGATGAGCATGGTAGGAAACGGGCTGGGGCTCTGGAACGTCTATAATCTCTCGAATATGCTCGGCGGGGACGTTCAGATCCGAAGCGAGCCGGGTGTTGGTACTACCGTGACCCTAAGACTCCCGGCCCTTCAAAGTGAGCGAAATTATAGTAGTGACGGGGCCGAAGTCGTACGGCTTATTACTGATTGAAACCCAGCCTCAATCATTTTTGCAAAAAAAGATTGAGAATAACTGGGCCAGCGAGCTCTTGGGGCAAGCCCCAAGGCGAGCAGCAGAAGATAAATAGACCCTACGCTCTGAGTGCGAGGAGTCTTAGAACTCCCTATTAACTCAGTAAATCGATAATTTCCTAGAAGATTCTCCCAACCACTCATTTTCGGCTGGGGTTTTATTTTCTGCGGCGGAACTTGGCAAGCCAAGATTGAGCTCGCCCTACGCCATTGATTTTTGACAAAAAATCAATGGCGTAGGGTTTATCCCCTAAGGGTGGCAAATTACAGAGCTTTATCGTAAACTCGCGGGGCTATGGCCACACAGGAAACCATTTTTTCTAAAATCATTCTGCGTGAGATTCCGGCAGATATAGTATTTGAGAATGAGCAAGTACTAGCGTTCAGGGACATCGCTCCGCAGGCTCCCTCGCACATCTTGGTCATCCCCAAAAAGCCGCTGATAAATCTTAACGATGCTGTGCCTTCGGACAAGGAATTACTTGGAGAGTTGCTCCTAGCGGTTCCTGAGATAGCCAGGCAAGAGGGGCTTGAATCGTGTGGTTACCGTGTCGTAATTAATAACGGTGCGGGGGCCGGCCAGGCGGTGTTTCACCTGCACTTGCATATACTTGGCGGAAGAAAACTTGGTTGGCCACCTGGATAAATTATTAAATTAGCTTGCTCTGGAGAAATGGCTGTCTATGTCAATTATTGAGGAAAACGTTCTTAAATTAGAGATTAGATCAAGCGTTGCTCTCCTGCGCGTGAATCGTCCGGAGTATTTAAACGCCTTAAACGCAGATGTGTTGCAGAGCCTTGTACTCTACTATGAGAAGCTCAATAAGGATCATAATATCCGAGCGGCGATTATCACTGGAGAAGGGGAGAAGTCATTTGTCGCTGGCGCTGATATTGCCTTTCTCAACCAACTCGGTAAGCGCGCAGCCGCGGACTATATCGAGCTCGGGCAACGTGCTATGCGCTGCATAGAAACTGCTCGATTCCCAACCGTGGCGGCCGTTAATGGGTATGCTCTTGGCGGAGGATTAGAACTCGCATTGTCTTGCGACATTATAGTTGCCTCTAAACGCGCTAAATTTGGGGCTCCTGAGGTAAACCTAGGAATCATTCCTGGGTTCGGCGGTACTCAACGCTTACTTTGGCGATGTGGTGCCGGTACGGCGCGGCGAATGGTATTAAGCGGAGAGATTATTGATGCCGAGGAAGCATTTAGGTTGCACATCGCCGATAAGTTAACTGAACCAGAAACGTTGATGGAGACAGCCGAAAAAACTGCCGCTACTATTTCGGAGAAAGGACCAGTTGCTGTGTCTGAGGCGCGGGATTTGATTAGACGATCTCAAGAGACTCTATTACTGAGTGGGCTTCAGATGGAGGTAGAGTCGTTTCTCAAGGTATTTGAAACAGTCGATCGCGAAGAAGGGATGCAAGCCTTTCTTCAGAAACGTCCGGCAAAGTTTATAGGGAAGTAATTATTACGTATGAGTTGGCTTGACGGTTTTAAATTCGAAATTAGCGACGAGGCGCGTATGGCGCAGGAGTCGGCACGCTCTTTTGCTGAAAAAGAGCTACGTCCGCTTGCGGCCAAAGTTGATCGCGAGCATTACTTTCCCGCAGAAATCATTCCGAAATTGGGTGCGATAGGATTTATGGGGGTGTATGTCCCTTCGGCTTACGGTGGGTCAGAGCTTTCGCAGTCAGCGTACTGCTTGATTGTTGAAGAACTCGCTGCGGAATGTGCCTCGACTTCAGTGATTGTAAGCGCCCATAACTCACTATGCATTACTCCGATAATTGATTTTGGTACCGAAGAACAGAAGAAGCAGTATCTGCCGAATTTGGCCAGCGGCAAGCAATTAGGATGCTTTGCCTTGTCCGAGCCTGGCACTGGCAGTGACGCAGCTGCGCTCACCTGTAGCGCGAAGAAGGTCGGTGACGAATATGTGATTAATGGCACAAAAAATTGGATTACCAATGGGCCTAAAGCAGACGTGTGTGTGCTTTTTGCAAAGCAAGACGCCACGAAAGGCCACAAAGGCGTCACAGCTTTTGTTCACCCGATGAATCTTCCCGGAATTTCACGCGGCAAAGCGGAAGACAAGTTAGGAATTTGCGGCTCTCCGACCTGTAGTATTACTTATGAAGATGTTAAGCTGACCAAGGGTAATTTGCTGGGGAAGGAGTGTGATGGCTTTAAGGTAGCGATGAACACTTTAAATGGTGGTCGTACAGGAATAGCAGCCCAGGCGGTAGGCATTGCGCGGGCAGCTTTACGCGATGCCATGGAATATTCAAAGCAGCGCCAAACCTTCGGCAAGCCGATCTGCGAACATCAGACGATCCAGAATTACTTGGCTGATATGATCGTGCAGATTGACGCTGGACGGTATTTAACCATGGCGGCGGCTAAGCTAAAGGATCAGGGCAAGAGTTATATCCGTGAAGCCGCGATGGCTAAGCTTTTTGCTTCCGAGTGTGCGGTTCAAATCGCATTGAAGGGCATACAGATTCATGGTGGATATGGGTATGTGAAAGAATTTCCGGCGGAGCGCCATTTGCGAGATGCTAAAATTACCGAAATTTATGAAGGGACAAGCGAAATCCAGAGACTGGTGATTGCCGGAGCATTGCTTAAGGAGGGAAATTAGTGAAAAGCGGCGACAAATCGGGTGAGAAAGGATCATCCACCTTAAAAGATTGGAATATTAGCAGATACCGCACGCAAAAGGAGCGTCGGGCGAGATTTGAGTCAATCAGCTTTCGCCAGGTAGAGCCGCTTTACACGCCCGAAAATCTAAATGGTTTTGACTATACTGCAAAGCTTGGCTTCCCGGGGGAGTTTCCATTCACTCGCGGAGTGCAGCCGACGATGTATCGAGGAAGGCTTTGGACG
>CAZJXY010000429.1:0-3628 GCA_964549925.1 uncultured Bdellovibrionales bacterium
ACCAAGCCGTACCCATGATTTCTTGCGATTTATAAGCCTTTTCTGTCGATTTTCGTCGTAATAGATATTGTTCCACTCAAGCAGCGTTGCGTATTCAAGCGACTCGGCGTCATTCGGAAGATAGTTAGTTAAAATCTTTTTTACGTGAAACTGATTAGACATCTGAAAGGTCAAAATCGGATCGTGCAGCTCCTTTAATCTTACCTTTTCGATGTACTCGCCCGGCCGCATTTTATCGGCGTATTTTTTGTACCCTGGAATTCTTCCGCCCGCTAATATCGCACGGAGATTTAGTCCCTCACATAGATCCTTTCTTGCATCATACAATCGCCGTCCAAGTCGTAAGCCTCGATAGTCGGGATGAACAAAGACCTCGATTCCGTAAAGCACATCACCCTTAGGGTTGTGAGTATCTAATTTTCCGTTTCCGGTGATTTGAAGGTAAGTATGATCATCCCCGTAATCTGAATAGCGAACGACGATCGAAAGGGCTGCGGCTGCGACAACCCCGTTTACCTCGATACAGAGCTGCCCCTCCGGAAAATCATGGAGTAGCTTTTTAATCTCCTCGACCTCCCACACCCCCATACCGGTACCCCGGTAGGTCTCCTCCATGGAACTTCGGAGGGTTTGGTAATCAGTAAGCTCCAAGTTTCTAAGCTTTATCTGTAGTTCCTTTTTTTTGCCCCTTGGCATAATGCACTTGACTCTTAAATTCTTAGAATTACTTGTTTTTTCGCTCATTTAATTATTCCGCCAGAGGGTTCTATCATACCATAGGCAGCTTAACACCAGTCTCGATTTAAAAATTGAGTAAATTCAATAAATTAAATACATGATCAACAGATTATATCTTTCCTGAACCCCCAAGCCGTGTGAGGATTCTAAATTAGCTATCCGCCCGCTAAGTTGTAGGGTTCATGTGGGTCTGAGGAATGTTCTATTATCTGTTTGTTTTTATTGTATTTTTTGAGGCGAATATGAGCAAAAAAATTCTAGCTTTTGTTCTTTGCGTAGGGGCAGTTCTCCCCTGTGCATATGCAGAAGATGGAGGCCCTTTAACGGTTGAGACCACGGTAGGCGTCTATACCGACTATATGTGGCGCGGGTTTAATTTATACGACGACATGTCACTGCAGCCGTCTATCGATGTTTCCTACGACACCGGATCTATTGGAACACTCGGCGTAAATGGCTGGATGCATATTTCAATGGATCAGGATGAAGAGCAAAACGAGTTTACTGAGTACGATCTTACTCCATATTGGGAGATGAGTTTTGATAAACTCACAGTGAGCGCTGGGTTCCTGTTCTATTTCTATCCAAACGAGGATGAAGAGAACATCCCGGATACTAGCGAAGTTTTTGCTTCGATCTCCTACGATACGCTCCTTTCACCAACCCTTAAATTCTATCATGACTATGATGAGTTTAATTATCAATACTACGAGTTAGGATTAAGCCATACGTTTGAAATCGCTGAACTCGGAGAGGGATTTAATTTAACTCCTTCGATCGCCATCGGATTCGCTGATAGCGCAGAAGATGTTTATGCGGATGATAGCGGTTTAGTTCAGATCACTTACGGTATCTCAATGGAAGCTCCGTTGGGTAACATGACTGTTACTCCGGGAGTCTATTATACTCAAGAGGATGATGATGCTCTTGAAGATGAGTGGTGGGGAGGATTTTCCCTGGCTTACTCCTTTAATTAATTTGGGTTAGGAGAGCTTTAGTAATATCTAAAAACTCTTCTAAATCTGAAAATCCGCGATGGCTGTGAGAATCACCGTCGCGGATTTTTTGTGGCTTACTCGTTTGCGAGCCTCTTACCTTCACCAATTGCTTACGAAGCAAACGGAAAGAATGTTAAAAACCACTTACTGAAGGACTGCGAATTAATTTTGCCGCTTACGGTTACCGCGATTCACACTGCGGCAAGATAAAGTCCCAAAATTTCAAGAAAATCGACTACTGAGACGCTCCCTTCGTTCGAGAGAGCAAAAGTGTATCTGTCGCATATCCGATTATCAGCGCATCTACTTCTTCACGGCCCGTCAACTCTCGACCAACTGCTTCATTCATAGTGTCCTCCGTCGGATTCTGAGAATAAGCTGTACTTATTCGATCAATCGCATCTGCCACAAGGGAATGCTCCTCGTGGCTCGGTCCATTGACTTCAGTAGAACGCTCCGCCGGTTGATGGCCTTTATCTGGATCTTGTGGCGCCATATTTCCCATAATTTTCTCCTCCCTTAATTTTTCGAAGATAACGTTTGCATGGAGCATACGCCCAAGGCGGTACAATCCGCCTGGACGTTATTCACACATCGCATCTAGAGTGGCCTAAAGTCCTGATAATCCTCGGAGACCTCCAACGGTATCTCAACAGTTTCCCCTTCAAAGAAGACGCGAATAGATTCAGGTGCACGCGACTCAACGTCAGGTCTAAACGCGACCCGCACACGAAGTCCGTTTCCGTCCGTGGGCACACATAATTGATAATTCCCCAAGGGGCCGAGGGCCTCCTCGAATTTATCGCGATGATCTCTCAGGATCGCTCTAATTTGATCATAAGTTGCTGGACGGGGATGGTTAACTGGACCCGAATCGACATGCATAACTCGACCTCCACTCATTGCGAGTTAAATTTTCGAGGTTGTACTGTACCAGATTTGGTTCAGATGTCTAAGACATTCCGCATCAAACTAGAGATGAAAATAACCAAAATGGTGTCGCTGAGAACCTCCAAGTGCGGATAACGTTACAAGCACCGGATTGTAAACCCGAATAATATAGAAATTACCTTAAACCCACGGTCAGCAGTTGCTCAAAGAAACCACCAATCTGCTTGGAACGGTCTATAAAGTGTATCTCCAAGATCCAATCTCGCGGGTTTCCACTATTGTCGGGGTCTCTCATCCTCTTTTTATTGTCGGAGTGAATATAGTTCTCTAGCTCCTCCCCCTGTAATCTTTCGTGCGGGAAATTGCCAATAAGATGGCCGCAATGCACCTGTGGATACTCCCATCCCCGCGCACGAGTTAAATCGAGAATAAACTGGTACAATTCTGCCCCTGTAATGTTTGGAGTAGAGTCAAAGTGGGCTTTGCCAACGTACCAAGCCTCTTCGATTTCCTTTTTTATTCTAAGCTTTACGGGATCAGTGCCCAATACATAGGTACGACCAAAGTCGGCCTCCCATTCTTCGAAAACCGGACCAAAATCAAAAAACACGATATCATCATCCTGAATCATTAGATCAGGCGGATTCTCTTTGTAGGGGTAAAGTGTGTTAGGTCCAGCGCGCACGATTCTCTTGTGCCAATACTTCTTGATCCCATACATTTCGAAAGCGAGCTGATAGACGTCAGTGTTTAGGGCCTTTTCCGTGATGCCAGGTCGAACCAGTCTCTGATTCTCAATTTCCGCAAATAGTTTTGCAGCTTTGGTCTCCGCCTCTCTTAGTAATTGGTGTCGCTCAGATTGCCGCATAATTCAATGCGTTTTTGTGGGGATTTAACGGCTAAAAGCACTGGATTGCAACCACCGATAATATCTTCATCACCTAAAAAATCGTCGGTTACAATTCCAATGGCTTTAATTGTTATCCCTGCTTCACTTTTTA
>CAZJXY010000430.1:0-3622 GCA_964549925.1 uncultured Bdellovibrionales bacterium
TATCTACAAATAGCCTCCATAACTTTCGAGGACATGAATTATGATTCAAAAGGGTAGTTGAATGGTGGCGGCTACTTCGGACCTATTTCTCAAGTAAATTGTGGGAAATATGGGACGGAGCCCGGTTTTTACACAATTCTTATTGAAAATCCTCGAATACTAGATCTGCCACGAGTTGCGCGTTTAGTAGTTCCAGGAGTGCCTTATCATGTGACTCAGAAAGGGAAGTGAGAATAAAATAATCAGGCTCCGTCCCCAATTTCAAACGAAATTCTTGCTGTGGCTCCATCCTTGGAATATGGTTAAACACGGCTATTAAGAGCACCGGGCTATCTATTTCCAAATCAGAGATTTCTGCTTGCTTAAAAATTTTCTTACCACCATCGTTCAGTCAGTTGCAGTCCTTCCATTTCTTGCCATAGCAGCATTAGCCGCCGGACTATCCTTAGCTCCGGCGGTGTACTGCTTTGATCAGATTTCTAAAAATTTGGCCGGATTATCTGCGCTCGGTTACTACATCGGGATCGGGGTAACCTTAGCCCTTTCTTATTTTATTTATGGCCTAAGCTTAATCTTTATCGCGCCACTTTTAAATTTCGTCCTTCGCGGGAAGCTAAAACCGTGGCGCGGTTCGGCAGTCTCTCTGGGTTGTATCCCTTGGTACATTCACGCAACCTTAACTCTAGTTGTGCGCCTATCATTCCTTGAGTTTGTCACTCCGACGGCTCTTAGCATCCTCTTTTATAGATTAATGGGGATGAAGATTGGGAAGGATGTGACCATTAACTCAACTGCTATCGCCGACCCCTCGCTCATAGAACTTGGAGATAAAGTCACTGTCGGAGGCTCGGCCAGTATCATGGCGCACTATGCGCAGGGGGGATTTATGGTAGTAGCTCCGGTAAAAATCGGTGCTAGGGCAACCATTGGACTTCGAGCGATCGTTATGGGTGGGGCCGAGATTGGAGAGAAGGCTAAGATTCTTGCCGGATCTTTTTTATTGCCGAACACTAAAGTGCCGGCTGGTGAGACTTGGGGCGGAATTCCGGCAGTTAAAGTCGATATTGCTAAATTTAAGCAGAGTCAGGACGAATGACCGTATTATACCGGATACTGCTTGTGGTCGGAATGTTAGGGCTTTGGTTCCTCTCTCAGAAACTTCTTTCCAACCGCGGATTTAAAGGGGAGGGGATTCAAGATAAGGTTCATGATTGGAGCGCTTCGCTAAATGACGGCTTAAACAAAAATCCCGTATGGGCCAATCGATTATTAGTCTCAAGCTCACTGGGTATAGATCTTTTAGGACTCTACCTTCTGCTTTCCGGAATATTCGGGGAGAGCGTTACCCCGTTGGTTGGACTTTTTATCTTATTTAGTTTGCGGCAGATCTCTCAGTATTTGACGGCACTGCCGGCTCCACGGGGCATGATTTGGAGATCTCCAGGAGTACCCTCGCTTTTTGTAACTTATGGGGTATCAAACGATCTATTTTTTTCCGGACATACAGCCTTGGCTGTGTATGGAGCACTACAGGTGTATGCTCTAGATTCTGTGACACTTTCGATTGCTGCTACGATTCTTGCCATTTATGAAGTGATCGCTGTCTTATTACTACGTGCGCATTGGACCATGGATGTCTATGCTGGTGCCGTGACAGCCTTGCTTGTCCAGCTTATAGCCACAAGCGTTGGGCCTTGGATCGATGCGTTAGTTAAAGTCTAAGAGCGCGTAACAATATGAACGCCTGCTGCGATAAGCGATATATGGCCTGCGACTTTGTCAGACTTCGCGAAAGAATCCTCGATGTAGCCCTGCTACGTCTGCGGTTCTTTTACTCGTCTTCCTCGTCTCGCCTCATATCTCGCTTATCTCGCTACGGTGTTCATTTTGTTGCGCGCTCTAAAGCTTCTCTTATGCTGAGAGAAATTTTTCTCCTGATTCTATTTACAGCTCTGCTTAGCGCAGAAGTTCAATCCGCAAGCTTATCCGACGAAGTTGGAGTTCGAATCGGAATCGTAGCCTACGAAGACTCGGCATCAGATTTGGAATACTTCCAAAAGCTAAGAACTGCACTGCGTGCCGGAGTTAATCCGCCCCCCCAAATACAATTTGCTATCGGGACTTATGCTGACATCCTGCATTGGATAAAGAACGATTATATAGATTTAGCCTTGGTAACACCGGGCATCTTCAGCGAATTGCTTGCAAATCGTTCGCGACCTAAATTTGCCAATTGGGAGTATCTAGCTAGCGAAGTCAGATCGCTGCATAGTGAAAACCTATACTATCATTCCGTCTGCGTAGTGAATTCATCCTCTTGGATAAAGTCGGTTGAAGATCTAAAGCGGGATTCTAGTTCAATTGAATTTTTAGGCGTAGATCCGCTGTCCGTATCCGGGTTTCTGGTGCCGCGGCAAAGCTTAAAGGTCCCGGGAATAGATCTTGCCTCGATTAGCTGGCGCTTTACGAACTCCCATTCAATCTCACTGCAATTACTACTTGAGTCATCAGAGCGGGCCCGACTTGCTTGTGTCTGGGATGGGGCACTGGAGCAGTTTAAGGAAAAGTCTAAGCTTCGGATCGTTTCAATTCCGGGAATTGACCAAGTTCAAACTCCGCCGAATGCGCTAATCGGAAGATCAAATTCGAAGCAAGTGAAGGCGCTGCTCCAACAAATTTTGCGGCTGCGCCCGAAGGACTTTCGCCTAGAGCGCTCGGTCGAGGCCTCGTATCTTGATCTGTCCGAGTTATTTTCTGGATCTGATCAGCTGCTACAGCAAAAAGTTTCTCTGCACCAAATTAGTGATGAGTTAGTTAACTACGCGCGCTCTAGCCCAATTCCACCGCGCCTCGCGGTGGTTTTTGCCGGAGGAGGTGCAAAGTGCTCCTTTCAAACCGGGGCGATCCGGGCAGTCGAAGAGGAATTACTTCGGGCCAGCGATACATTCAAACTTCCTGATTTGGGAATAAATTTAGTGGTTGGAACCTCGGGTGGTGCAATTAATGCTATGGCAGTTGCTCTGGGATTATCTTCGGATACGGAAGGCCAGCAGCACTTTGTTGGCGCGTGGAAGGATTTAGATAGAAGAGAGATTATCTCTCCAGCGCCTCTGGTTAGACTAAACATGAGCGTCTGGCTCGCCTCTTTAGAAATTTTAGTTTTGATCCTAATCGGGTCGCTGATTAAGAATAAAAGACATCCTTCCAGGCAGGGGGTCCCAGTGATTGCTTGTCTGTTTTTTGGAGCGTTGCAGCTTTACCTCTCATTTAATCCCGGGCGGCCGTGGGGTTATCTCGGCACAAATGGCGTAATTCACACAATCTGGCTCTGGTTCACTTACGGCTTTATGGGGGCAGGTCTTACACTGCTAACACTTGGGGTTCTGACTCT
The DNA here is from genome assembly GCA_964549925.1 of uncultured Bdellovibrionales bacterium. Taxonomy (GTDB): domain Bacteria; phylum Bdellovibrionota_C; class UBA2361; order UBA2361; family J135; genus CAZJXY01. The sequence continues at coordinate 3,392 of CAZJXY010000430.1, forward strand.
TTTGTCGCGATTGCTCTCTGAAGTAACCTTCCTTCGGATTGTACCCAGCCGAAGATCGACCGTTTTGATCCTTCTATTCATTGCGGTTGGTCTTCCGGCGCTGCAAACTTGGAGAATGCTTTTAGTTGAGCAGACCTTCTCTCGCAGCGATGGCATTGAGCAGGCTTTCATTCGGAATTTTTCTGAGCTGCTAATTTATAGCTGCGGGAAAAAAGAGGGATGTGTGGAAAA
>CAZJXY010000431.1:0-3608 GCA_964549925.1 uncultured Bdellovibrionales bacterium
AAGACATCAACCCAGGCCCGGAAGGATCTTCTCCAGAAAGACTCACCTTTGTCTCAACCGCTTCTGGATTTAGAATATTTTTTACGGCAACTCATCCTGACTTTGGAACCGAGCTTTGGGTGAGCGACGGAACCGCCGCGGGAACCGTGATGGTCGCGGACCTTGAACCAGGACCAAATTCTAGTACTCCAGATAGCCTCTCAGTCGCTGGGGCGATTTTACTTTTTAGCGCAGAGACAACGAGTTTGGGACGAGAGCCTTACCGAAGTGACGGCCAGTCGATCAATCTGATAAAAGATATTGCTCCAGGAAGTGGATCTTCAATGTCGACAGATTTTGGCTTCAACAGTAACAGGTTCGTGTTTCTTCCCGGGCTAGGAGTTGTTTTCACTGCCGGAGCAACTTTGACTGGGGCTGATCTATATTTTAGCTCGAACCTATCACCTGCTAACACGCAGCCGGTCGCTGGAACTCTCGGCACCTTTCCCAATAGCCTTACTAAGTTGGGTAGTAGCTCTGTGATTTACGCTGCCACTTCCGGAGCGCTGGGGCGTGAGTTAGTTAAATTCACTTTTCCAAGCACTGTTGCGCTGGTTAAAGACATCAATCCAAACGCGGCTTCCTCTGATCCACAACAATTTTCCGTCTTGGGAAGCAAAGCGCTTTTCTCTGCGAAAGACGGCTCCGGTGCTGACAATGGCGATGATCTTTTTGTTACCGACGGCACAACCGGGGGAACCTTCGAGTTATTGGATGTTCAATCATTGGATGGCTTACCTATTCGGGAAATTGTAGCGGGGTCTACTCAGTGGTTAATTAGTCTTAATAGTACAGCTTTCGGCGTAGAAATATTTAGAAGTGACGGCACCGTCCTTGGCACAACTTTAGTAAAAGACATCTTCCCCGGGCCACGCTCCTCTGACGCTCGCGATATTCTCGCTTTCGGATCAAATTTTGTATTCTCTGCAACGGATGCGGTACTCGGCAACGAGGTGTTTATTTCTAATGGTACCACAATCGGCACATTTGGATTGCATGACATCTTTACCGGTCCGTTTGACTCAAATCCGGCTAATTTTACTCTCTTCGATTCGACCATTCTTTTCACCGCTCAAGATGGTTCGGGAGAGAGACTATATAGAACAACCGGTGTCACTAATGGACTTACGCCCCTTAGCAGTCTTACCGTTCCAGGCAAAACAGAGGGCGGCGACGTTGAACAGATAATCACCCATCCTGACTTCGTCATATTCTTCCCCGAAGACGTTCCCGAGGGGGAGGAACTTTTTAGAACTGACGGAACTGCCGCAGGCACATTCTTGATTAAAGATGTCGCGCCTGGACAGTTTTCTGGATTGGATAATGATATTGTGCAGGTCTCTGGAAAGAATATCTTCTTTTCTAGCAGAAACACTCCGGATGGAAATGAGCTTTGGATCTCTGACGGCACTGAGGCTGGAACCCGTCAAGTCAAAGACATCTTTCCAGGCCCGCAAAGCTCCGGGCCACAGACATTCGCTGAACTAAATGGCAAAGTCTACTTTTCTGCCAATGATGGAGTAGTCGGACGTGAATTTTTTGTTAGCGATGGAACAGCAGCAGGAACAACTTTGGTCAAAGACTTGCTCCCGTCTGGCGATGGTAACATACGAAACCTCAAAGCAGTCGGGCAAAAATTGTTTTTCAGCGCGATCGATCAAGACACGCTGGAACGCACCTTATTTGTCAGCGACGGAACCACAGCCGGAACTACTAGGGTGCAAGATCCTGTCAGTATTAATTATCCGATCGAGGTAAATCGGATCACTCCGTTCGGGGACCTGGTGCTTTTTGTGGCACGACATCCGACCTTTGGTCTTGAACTTTGGCGCAGCAACGGAACAGCCCAAGGAACTTTTGTAATCAAAGATCTATTTCCGGCTGACCAACTTCAAAGTCTAAGGGACATAATCGCTTCTAACGGTCGCGCTTTCTTTTCGGTATCTGACTTCGTTGACGGAGATGATCTTTATCAAACCGATGGAACTCTAAACGGTACCGGGCTGGTTAAATCCTTTAGCCCAAATGGGAGTATCCTTGACCTTTTCCCAGTTGGTGAGAATGTATTGCTGGATTTGGATTTGAGTCCCTTCGGAACTGAGCTTTGGGTCTCCGATGGCACTGATTCTGGAACCACCCTGCTAAAAGATATTAATCCGGGAAGTGAGGGATCGTTTCCAGGTTCCTTTGTTGCAGTTGATTCACTTGTATTTTTTGGCGCTAGAACTGGGAGCTTTCAAGGCGCAAGGCAGCTCTGGCGCACAGACGGAACTCCGGCCGGAACGATTCAGGTTACCGTAACCGATCAGAATAACTTTGATGGGCCGGAGGGTGAGATTGTAAACTTTAAAGGATCGCTGCTTTTTTCCGGAGAGAGAGATGATGTCGGCGAAGAGCTTTTTAAGTTTACGGTCGACCTGTGCCCGGATGATCCAACTAGATTCGTTCCAAATCAGTGCGGCTGTGGAATTGAAGAGGCAGATCTGAATGTCAATGCAATCCTCGATTGTTTCCATGCTCCGGAGTTTAAGTTCAGAGTAACTCAGCTTAAAAAACAGGTAAAAAAGATTAAGCCCGGCAAGAATTTTAAGAAGGTGAAAAAAGCGGTTAAAGCTGCAGTATCAGAGATGCAAAACTTCTCGATTCAATTCGGCGGAGAGATTAACGTTTTGCAGGGCCAACAACTTTCTAAATTGGTAACTGATGCTGCAAAGAAAAGTAAAAAGGCGCTAAAACTTGATCCGATTGCTAGAAAGGCTGCCTTGAAAGCTATTGGAAAGCTCTTAAAAGCCCTGGTATAAGCTCTAGAGCTGTATTTTTAGAACACAACCTTTGTGAGCATCGCTGATAAGCGGCATTGCCTGATCCCTATTCTTGTTCCAAAATTGAGGCAATAGTGCTCGACGCCGTATGAACATTCGAGAAATAATTCAAGATAATGACATTACCGCGCTGGAGGCGTTAATCAGGACAGGAGTACCGCTAAACGCGGAAGACGAGAAAAAAGATACTCCTTTGATGATCGCTATCGTAGCGGCGAATACTGCGATCGTAGAGCTACTCTTAAAAAACGGAGCTAATCCCAATCATGGAGAGACGCCGCCTCTGCTGCTTGCCGCTAAGGTCCACTTGCCCCTGCTTTATGAGCTATGCTCTGATGATGCAAGCGCTGCTGAAGAGCCCAAGGAACCGTGTATTGAAGTATTGGTAAAATATGGCGCCGACCTGGCACGATTTGGGGCCGAGGCCGCCTGTTTTGCAGTTACCAATCAAGCAGTTTCAACTCTCGAGGCCCTGGAGAAATCGGGAATTAACTTCTTCGCTCCCGCGCCTTGGACCGCCGAGCCGCCTCGATTAATCGACCTTTTGCTTGGCAGTGCCCTCAGTTGCGCTTTTCCATCTTTGCCAATACTTCGCTTTCTTTTTGCTCGAGGCGCCGACAGTAAAACGCTTTGGACTGGAGAGCCGCTTATTGCTGGGCTGCTTCGTAAAGTCGAGGTTGATCTTGGCGTATTTGAGCTTTTACTAGATAACGGCGCCCCATATGATTTTGTTGTCGGGGGCGGCCT
>CAZJXY010000432.1:0-3589 GCA_964549925.1 uncultured Bdellovibrionales bacterium
CAGGGCAACTCAGAGGTCGAGCATCCGTACATTGAAGACCACATCGAGAGTACGTTAGGTGATGCGATGGCTTCCGCAATTCATGAGGCTTTAAGTGACACCGGGATAATTAATCTCTTATCAACAAAAGCTCACGCGGTTCGCTAGTGTGTCTCGGTTAGAATTTTAGGGCGTGGCGAATTCTGGCTAACATCACGGCAGACGGAGCGGTTTTGCTCAGAAAATCCCTTGCTCCGAGTTCAAGCAATCCGACCTCATTTTGCTCGGAATCCGCGGCCGTTAAAATTACTATCGGAATTTCCTTGGTTACAGGGTTTGCGCGCATTCTGGAGAGAAATTCTCGACCGTCCATAACCGGCATCATTAGGTCGCACAGCACCACGTTTGGGGTTCCTTCGTACACTCTCTCTAGAGCTTGTTGGCCATTTTCCGCCTCCACCACTTCGAACATTTCTCGTTTCAAGAGCATGGCCATTACGGCTCTTACGTCATGATCGTCCTCAACCAGAAGAACTTTCGGTTTAGATAACTTTTCACCGGGTCTGGGTGGCGAAACTTGCAAAGGAACAGGACCGACACTTTGAGCCGGAGCGGAGATACCAGGGACGATTTCAGTCGAGAGATTTTCTCGCCTTTCTGCAACAAGGACCCTAAGGTATGGAAGCACCTCTTTAAGGTCGGTCTCTCCCTTAAGCACAGCAGCCAGTGCAGCCTGTGGAACCGATTGAAAGTCTTGGGCCATAGCCTCGGTTTCGATCTCTGAAATGGGGGAGTTATCTGCAACAAGTCTTTCGACTCGTCCAGTAATTTCTAAGAAGCTATACAGCCCGATCCTACCTTTGTAACCGCTAAAATTGCATTTAACACATCCGATTCCCACCTTTGTGTCGGAAGGTTCAATCTCTAAAGCGCTCAATACCTCGGTCAGGTCTGTATCCGGCGAAGAGTTTAGTTCACTTGTGCAATCCGGGCACAATTTTCGCACAAGTCGCTGCGCCAAAATTCCGCCTAGGCATGAGGCTAGGATAAATGACGGAATGCCCAAATCGTAAAGCCGACTAATCGCCGATGGGGCATCATTTGTGTGAAGGGTTGACAGCACCTTATGGCCAGTTTGGGCAGCTTGAACGGCGATCTGTGCGGTCTCCGAATCGCGTATCTCGCCAATCATGATCACATCGGGATCTTGTCGCAGGATTGATCGAAGGGTGCTTGCAAACGTAACTCCAGTCACCTCGTTTACTTGAACCTGGTTAATGCCGGGAATGCGATATTCGATCGGGTCTTCGACAGTCATAATATTTGAAGTCCCGTCTTTTAGATAGTGCAGGGCGGTATAGAGAGTAGTGGTTTTCCCCGAACCGGTTGGTCCGGTAACAAGAAACATCTTCGAATCGGTGTTTAACACCCGTAAAACTCTGCGCTGGACCGCGTCCACTAATCCAAGCTCTGGGAAAGTTAATCCTTCGGAGTTGCCGCGGAGCAATCTAAGCACCAGGGTCTCACCAAAGGCGGTTGGGAGAGCCGAGACCCGCATATCCACCGTTGTCTCTCCAGACTTTATGCGGAATCTCCCGTCTTGAGGTTTCCGCCGCTCGGCAATATCCATTCCCGAAAGAATCTTGATTCTTGTTGCCACGAATGGCTGCATGCGCTTAGGAATTTCAAGAAACGGACGCATTACACCATCAACTCTAAAGCGCACTTCTACCGCGTATTGCATCGGTTCAATATGAATATCACTGGCTTTTGCCTTTATTGAGTCAGCAAGAATCTTATTTACCAACCGAACCACGGGAGGAGCTGCGGCATCTTCGTCGGAAACTTGCTCAGTTGCGGGATCGGAGATGCCGACAATCTGAAGTGAGTCGCTGGAGCTATCCTTGTTCAATTTATCGTAGCTAATTCTAGTTGCCGGAAAATGCTCTGTTAGGAGTCGCGTAATTTTTGACTCACCGGATATTACTACATTTACCGCCTTACCGATCTTAAACTCGATCTGCTTTCTAATGTCGATGTCGAGTGGGTTGGCGAAGGCTACAGTGATAGCCTTATTGTCTTCAAAGAGGGGAATGACTCTGGCATCCCAGAGTTTATCGGCGTCCAATTGTCCGACGAATTTCTCAATAGTAAGAGTCGCATTGATTGCACGGTCATCCAAATCCAAGTAGCGAATCGATAATTTCTTGGCAACTTGCTCTATCGCTGCCTCTTCCTCAAGTATCCCCATTTTGGCCAAGTGACGAATAGGTTTTTCGCCACTGGCACTGTATACTTGCTCAGCGTGGATATTCTTAATCAGCTCAAGCTGAGTTAATAGTTTGATTAACGATTCGGATGCGTCCAAGATGGTTCCCCCAACAACTCAAGAGTAACCCGCCGACTTGGCAGATTCTCCAAACCACCGGTGCGTAGAGGCGCAAACGCTTCCGGAACTCCCAAAAAACGGTCGTCATATATAATATCGGAAGGCTGAGGAATTACTTTAATGCAATAATTGCAATTACTTACTAAGCTAGGACTCTGCTGCGGCGTTTTGCGAGCCACAATTCGGGTGGTTGATAACCACAGATAACCGCTTTCAAATTAAGGCGGGTGGAAAAGATCTAAGTAGTCTATTCTTCCACAAACCATAAAAGAACAAGGTATAGAGTATGCTCAAGCGGTCGAGGATAATTTTGTGTTTATTTGTTGCAACGTTTTACGGTTTAGTGATCCTTCCGCTAGACTTTGCTTTCGGCCAAGTTGAAATCACAAGATCTAAAATCCCTTTGAGCAAGACATCCGAGATTAAGGTTGTCTATCAGATCAATACGGCCGAACTAAAAAGTGGCATTCATAAGGGCCTTTACTACCTTTCATACCTTATGGATCACTATAAAAGGCTCGGTGTTCCAGAGAGTGAGATTAAATTAAGTGCGGTTTTTTATGGGGATGCGATTTCCTCTTTACTAAAGGACCCTTACTACAATCAGCGCGGCGGTAAGGGAAGGTTAAATCCGAATAAAGCTAAGATCGATCAATTAAAGGAACTAGGGGTCAGCCTTGAGGCCTGCGCTGAGACTATGCGCATGCGCGATGTGGATCACTCGGAGTTAATCGACGGGGTAAAAGTTGTCGAAGGCGCCTATGTTAGAGTGATTGATCTGCAGTTAAATGGTTACGCATACATTAAGTTTTTGTAATCTCACCTTATCTCGTATGGCGTTGCAACCACGGCAAGATCAGCCATAGTTATTAGGTGAACTCAACCCTGTAAGTGGTCTTCTACTCCAGTACTGCCAGTTACTCTAAAGTCCCGCGCCAAAGGCTGGGGTGTTTAAGGGTGTTTCCGCTTCAGTAGTGGGGTGAAGCTTAATATCCCCAAACCACTTTCCATCGTTCCCAACAATTTCGCGAGCACGCTCGATAACGTTAGCGGGGGCACACTTAAAAACCATCTCTGGCCTACTCATTGCGAGGTAGTAGTTACCTCGTGAACCCGGCTGATCCTGAACAAGTAATCCGGGGAATTCCTGCTGCAATGTTGCAACCAGCGTATCTCGCCTTTCCATGTCTGGGAGTCGCAAAATTAGCGACTCACTTCTTG
>CAZJXY010000433.1:0-3582 GCA_964549925.1 uncultured Bdellovibrionales bacterium
ACTTGGCAAGCCAAGATTGCGCTCGCCCTACGCCATCGATTTTTTGTCAAAAATCCATGGCGTAGGGTTTCCCAAACTTGAGCTATAATCGATGGCTTTTACGAGGCTAAGATATTGTTGCGTCCTGCCTGAGGCGCCTGCAAACGCGTCTGCGTTAGCCAATTTTTCATCGGTAAGGTTTGAGTTCCTAAGCAATGAGACACCCTGATCCAGTGCCTCTGAAATACGTTTATCTATTGATCGCGAAAGCTGGCTTATCTCATTCAAAAGATCGGCTAAGGTCTGGGCGTTAGAGTCATTCATCTCGGCTTCCATCTCTCCGGCCACCCGCCGCAATTTCAACGCCTTCTCACAAAGCTGGCGATTAGCTTTTGGGTCACGCTCGCTCTCCCGCATGTCGCAAAGCATCAGCATATGACGCTTGGCTTCAAACTGCCTTAGCACTTCAGCACGTGAATCAAAATCGACGTCTTTGTACCAGGAATAATCCGAGAACATATGCGGCGAGCTGCCCATAACATGATAATTCGAACCAAACTCATTAATACATTCGTCAATCCCGAACCATTCCGCGTAAATCGTAGTATTAAGAAACGAATCTGCGACCCAGTCTTCAACCGGACGGGAAGCATGCTTCAATTTGGCAAGATGTGGAGCAAACGCTTTCGACAGTACAGTTAGCTTTTCCTTAAAGGTATTGGCCTTACGCTGCCACAATAATCGAGCTCCGACTAAGCGGCGTACAAATTCCATTAGGAAGCTTAAGTCGTCTATCGTAGTCACAACTATAACTCCACCTGGCGCAACCAAATTATCGAGACTTCGAATAACGTCCTCTCGTGAACTCAGTCCCGGAAGAAACCCCTCGGCAATTACCAACTCATAAGCTTTGCCTGGGCGAAAATCCTCTATTCTTCCCTTAAACAGTGACCAACGCTGATCCGGTATTTGACGAGTTTTCATCAAACCAGTTAACTCATCCTGCGCAACAGTGTTAGGCTCAACGAAATCAATGCTTGCGCCCCAACGTAGCGCGGCCAAAGCATTGTAGCCGCCACCCGGTCCGACCTCTACGATACGACGATCTCGAAAAACAATCGTTGGAAGCCCGAGTAAGCGATATAACTTTTCTCGGCGCTCAAGATGCCGACAAAAGTCAGAGATGTCCTGTCGAACCGGAGATATCTGGTTTTCCCCGTAGAAGCTAATAAAGCGATTCTCGGATTTGGTCGAATTCATATTTATTCAGGGGCTAACATAATTTTCAATTTTACTGACAGTCGGATCAAGCTGCGGATCATCAGCACTCTTTTCAGATCTAATTTCAAACTCCACATTAGATTCCAGCAGTGGGGTAATTTGATAGTCTGGCCTTTCGCGCAAAGAATGACAAGCCATCACTCTCGAACGATCATTAAGAAATCGAGCATAAAACGCGTCATACAACTCCTTGAACATCTCCCAGCCAATCATAAGTTCAACCTTCGAAGGCAAGGCAAACACCAACTTGCGGATCAAACGATTTTTAAGCAGTTTATACAACAGTCCAGGGTTATATCCCCACTCCTTATAGTTCTGTTCAAAGAGATAACGCAGCTTCCAACGGTCGTAGAAAAATAGGCACTTGCACCGGTTCTGCTTCCAAATCTGTGGATTCAAGCCAGTGGTGTAGCCACCTGGCCGCCAAAGTTTGAATTCTTCTCCGTCGTGCGTACTCTTGAGGAGTGTGTCATCCCAATCAATATTGACCCATCTTGCGACCAGTTCCATTGTTTCTCGAGTTTTTGTGTGAAGATCTTCCATCCTCACGCAGAAAAAGCGCATGCTATCCTGTTGGGGAATAAACTTATCTCGTTCCAACATCGTGGTAATTAGGGAAACATAGATGTTATAGCGCAGGTCCTTATGTACCGGCAGTTCCCGGTACATATGGAAAATATTCGAATCAAATGCCTTCTCGGGCAGCCGCACGCTGTGTAAAAACTTGATGTTTGGAAGGTATTGCATCAGCATCTGGCGCTCTGTTTCATCTGGAGGATCATGCTGCTGCCATACAATAATAGGTTCGCGCGTTCCAATTTCTCGGCCAAGCGCATGTGCGTAAGCAATAAAGATAGAATAGAAAACCGATCTCCCGATACTTGTCTGAGTTTTTTCCGGATCTGCGAGCATCGCCGATTGAATTGCAATCAAAAAGGCACTGGCAAAACCTTCCAATGGTGCCCCCTTGCCTCCATTATATCGCTTGCCATGGTGAGGGAATCTGGGATCCGCGGCGAATATATTTGGAAACTCAGCCGAAAGGCACTCAATAAATTTTACCGGTTCGAACTGCGAATTTATAACCGATGCGCGGAGAAGACTCGGATAACGCCGAAAGAAAACTATTAACGACTCAATCGGAATTGAAAGTACTTGAGGATGGTCATATAGCAGTGAGTGCAGCAAAGACGAACCGCTTCGACCCCACATAGAGACCGCCACAACACCTCTAATAGAGTGTGGATTTTCCAATAAGAATTTAATGTTTGGCCCTGGGGATTGCATCTGCTGTTTAGATGGGCACTGAATTCATTTAGTTGCCGAATAGTTCGATTACAAAGTCTCCTTGCAGCACAATAAAGTGAGTGATTATAATAGGTTAATGTCACCAGCCCAACGCCTGCAACAACTTCAATTTAGCTAATTTTGGGAAAGCCAATTTAACCAAAACCTCATCAAAACTAACAAGGCATTTTAGATCTAAAGAACCTGATGGAGAAGGAACTCAATCCCGAGAAAAATCTTTTTCTCTCATTTAACTATGAGGAACAGCTGCTCAATCTAGCGGTAAAACTAGCGAGCGCGGGCAATGATCCTGAGGCAGCATCGATACTGGAGCGTCTAATCTCGCTTTTTCCATACTCCACCAATGCTCTGTATCTTCTTTCAAACATCCAACAAAGGCTTAATCAGCCCGAGCAATCCATACAAACACTTGAACATTGTCTTGAGATTGATGCCAATTATTTTATCGCTTACTTAGATTTAGTTCGAAAGCTTCTCCAACGAGGGGAGATTGAGAAAGCGGAAAAAGTGCTGGATAAGGCGCTCTCGATTGCCGGAGAACATCCATCGCTGGTCCGCCTCTATGGATCGCTCTTAGCACACAAGGGAGAGGTAGAGGGAGCAATGAGCATGCTCGATGAATGTCTCTCTAAGTACGAGGGGGATCGTGAAAATCTTCCGCTAATGATCGACTGCATTAATCTTTTAGGCGAACATCTTCCCGAGAATGTCGTAATTTCCTTAATGCATTATGGCTTAAAACTTGAGCCAGATAATTTGGCGCTCTGTCACGCCGTGTTCTCCTGGGTCAGGCAGCATGACAAAATCGAGCTTGGCGGCTCATATGTCAAAGAGATCTGCTCTCGGGTTACAGATGCCTCGCAAGCTTTGCTTGAATTTGCCGACTTATTGGTCGAAAAGGGTAAAACTGACGCTGCAGCTGACTTTCTTAACACTTTCTACCAAAGCTCCCCCAACGCTGCGGTCAGAAAACGCCTCCAGCAGCTTAAACCACCCCAGCCGCGCATCGAAAAG
>CAZJXY010000434.1:0-3534 GCA_964549925.1 uncultured Bdellovibrionales bacterium
GTTTCTTTTTCTACTTCCGAGGACCGGAGAGGTCTACGTTAAAGACCTCGCCTTCGGAGAAAAAACCGCATTCATCACAAAACCAGCGACTAGTGCCCGATTAATAGATTCATTGCTAAAAATGGTATTGGCACAAAGTAAGCAACTGCCTGCAGATGCGAGTAAGTCGGCGGCTGCAATCAATAACCACGGCGAGACCTGTGTTAATCACGAAGCAGTTGGGAGAAGGGTGCTGCTCGCTGAAGACAACACAGTAAATCAAAAAATCGCAATAAAGATATTAGAGAAAGCTGGTTTCGCGGTCACTATAGCAAACAACGGAAGAGAAGCCCTCGAGGCGCTAAAGGCAAGCCAATTCAATCTAGTTCTCATGGATATTCAGATGCCTGAGTTGAGCGGCGATGAAGCTCTACGGCAAATTAGGACTAGCGATGAAACTTACTCCAAAATTCCGATTATCGCTCTCACAGCTCACGCCATGTCTGGCGATAGAGAAAAGTATTTAGCCCTCGGCGCAAACGACTATGTATCAAAGCCGATAAAGCGAGAGGAGTTGTTTGGCGCCATTTCAAGAGTAATGGCCAAACAGAAACGAGCTTAACCACAAGCGCACTTTTTTGCCTTTGATGGTTCAGGCTTTCCAGCAGCATACCGCCCTGAAAAACAGGCATCGCAGAAACTGCCTTTGGCAGAATTTACGGCCCGATAAAGGCCTTCCAAGCTTAAGTACGCCAAGCTCTCAGCTCCAACAAACTCCTTAATCTGAGAAACCGACTGATGCGAGGCGATTAACTGTTCCTTCTCAGGGGTATCGATTCCGTAGTAACAAGGATCAGTCGTTGGTGGCGAAGAGATCCGTATATGCACCTCCTTGGCACCGGCAGCCCTCAACATTTTTACGAGTTTTTTGGTAGTGGTTCCTCGAACTATCGAATCATCCACTACGATCACAGACTTTCCCGCTAAAATATCCGGATTGGCGTTGTGTTTGATCTTTACCCCGAAATCCCGAATCGACTGCTGCGGCTCTATAAAGGTCCGGCCTACGTAGTGATTGCGAATTAACCCCATGTCAAATGGAATCTTTGACTCTTCAGCAAAGCCCAAAGCGGCTGTCACACCTGAATCCGGTACGGGGACAATCAAATCAGCCTTAACCGGAGCCTCGCGTGCTAGCTCCCGTCCCATCTCTTTTCTGATTTTGTAAACGTTTTTGCCGAAGACATTAGAATCAGGTCGTGCAAAATAGACGTATTCAAAGATACATGGTCTGCTTTCAACCTTTGGCCAGGGCTTATGAGACTTTAACTCCCCCTTTCCGTGAATTTCTAAAATTTCGCCAGGCTCAATGTCACGTATATATTCGGCACCGAGAAGATCAAAGGCGCACGTTTCAGATGCCACTACATACCCTTGATTCAAACGTGCCAGCGCAAGTGGTCGAATGCCATGCGGATCTCGCACCGCAAACAAGCGATCTTCAGCTAAGATTACAAGGGAATAAGCTCCCCGCACCTGAGAGAGCGCGTCGCTTATCGCTTTTGCGACCGACCCATTTTTGGCATTCCGCGCGATCAGGTGCAAAATAACTTCAGTATCACTAGTCGATGAAAAGATCGCTCCCTGCTCAATTAGCTCAGCTTTGAGTTCACTAGCATTGATTAAATTTCCATTATGGCCAATTGCGATTCTTCCACTTGAAACTTCAGCTTGAAAAGGCTGCACGTTAGCCAAACGATTCTCCCCCGCTGTCGAATAACGAGCATGTCCGATGGCATTAGTCCCTGGGAGCTTCTGAAAATCGAAGTTATGAAAGACATCGTTTACAAGACCAAGACCTCGATGCGAGGACAAGCGCTTTGTACCTAAGTCATACGCGGTAACTCCTGCCCCTTCTTGTCCACGGTGTTGCAAAGAATAAAGACCGAGATAAGCCAGGTTTGAAGCCTCTGGCTGATTCCACACCCCAAAGATAGCGCACTCTTCGTGGAATTTATCGAGCATATCATTCGTCATTATCACCACTCTCCTCGCGCCTAAATCAAACCACTTAGTCCATTCTGCCACGCTTGATAGGCTGAGTTTAGATCCAGCTCGGCGTATCCTTCTATCGTGATCTTATCCCCGCCAACCGTACCGGATGCGCTAACCACCAAGCCACTACTTTCAATCTCTTCTCGGACTCGCTTAGCATCCTTAGCCATGCAACTGATGATGTAGCGTGCACCACTTTCGGAGAAAAGGACCGCGTCTTTGCGTGGGCTTACCTCAGTCGCACTTCGCTTAGCAGGACGTTCAATCTTAATCTTTGCGCCGCGCCTTCCATAGGTCCCAAAGCAAGACTCAATCAGAGCTATCGCCAAACCACCGTTGGAGATATCGTGACAGGAACGAAGCAATCTCTTATCAATTAAGTCTCTCACGAGCTGGGAGGTTTTGATCTCAAGATCGTAGTCTAAATTGGGTAGTCTCCCTTTTTCTACTCCATGGATAATCGCCATATACTCGGAACCACCAAGCTCCTCAAAGGTCTCCCCAACAACATAGACCACATCCCCATATTCAGCAAAATGGGATGAAACAGCCTTGGCTGCATCCTTAATCAATCCCACAGTCGCTAGTAGCGGTGTGGGCAAGATCCCCTGCCCCTTTGTTTCGTTATAAAGGCTGACGTTTCCACTTACGATTGGAACCTTAAAAGCCCGACAAGCTTCACCCATACCGCGAATGGATTGCGCTATCTGCCACATCCCCTCCGGGCGTTCAGGACTCCCGAGGTTCAAACAATCTGAAATACCTAAGGGGGTTGCTCCGGTAGCGGTGATGTTTCGAATGCCCTCCGCTACGCTCAAAGCTGCTCCGTGCTGCGGGTCAATTCCACAATATCGGGAATTACAATCGAGCTTTATCGCGATCCCCTTTTCTGCGGAACCAGCGGAACCGGCTCTCCGTTTGATGCGAATAACGCCACAATCACCGCCGGGATGAACTACGGTATTAGAACGCACTGTAGAATCATACTGTCTATAAACCGCGTAGCGCGAGCAGAGGTTAGGATGTGAGAGCATCTGAAGCCAAGCGCCGCTTAAGTCCTCAGCCGGATCGATTGAGTTCAGATCAAAATCAAGCTTCGCACGAAAATCTGCCGGCTCCTTCTCTGGCCAGCGGTACTGCGGGGCAGAATCAACGGCGACTTCAACCGGCAGACTAGAAATCTTTTCTCCATGCCAATAAAGATCAACCGTATTTCCCTCGACTACTTCCCCAATCTTTACGGCGTCCAGCTCCCAATGATGAACGATTCGCAACACCTCCTCTTCCCTGCCTCTCTCAGCTATCAGTAACATTCGCTCCTGAGACTCAGAAAGCATAATATCGTACGGCGTCATCCCCGTTTCTCGTTGAGGAATCTTATCAAGATCAATCCGTAATCCTGTGCCGGCTCGAGCGGCCATCTCATAACTCGAACTAGTCATTCCAGCCGCGCCCATATCCTGGATCCCTACGACCGCGCCGCTTTGCATGATCTCCAGG
>CAZJXY010000435.1:0-3523 GCA_964549925.1 uncultured Bdellovibrionales bacterium
CTGATATGTTCCTGTGTAGAGTAGATTATCTTGGGAGTCTAACAGGTAAACTTTGATTTTTGCATCGGCCTTGACCTTTGATGTTGGAAAATCGACCTTCACGGTTACATTCCAATCTAAAACTTCTCCAGCGAGTTTTGGCGAGTCAAACATCGGAGATCGGATACCACTTTTTTGAATTGCCTGCTTAAATCCTTGCTGTACCGCAAGACCGATATCCCCATTTGGTAGTATCTTTCTCTCCCCTACTACTTCAGCAATCCATGCTTCACGCCGAGAGTCTACGAATGGGTCGACACTAAGCCGAATATCGCCATCATTAAAATTAGAGAGCAACTTTGACTCGACATCAGGAATGTTTGAGACGTTTACCTTCGAAGGGAGCGCAGGGGCGCAAGCCCACTGAGTAAGTAACAACGCTATTACAGTAATCCGTTTTATCATCAGTGCCTCCTAATTCTCAGACATAATCTCTTCTGTCACCGTTCGAACGATCGGGTCGGAATCGTTTGACCCCAATCTAAGCGCCAAAGAGAGGCCCCGATTATCTCCATGTTTGCCCAGTTCGGCAAGTGCGCGAAGTGATTGAGATCTAACTACCGGCGAGGGGTCTTCCTGCGCGCAGACTTTCAACGTATCAAACGCAGTAAAATCCCTGGTGTTGGCCAAGACAGCAGCGGCATTTCTTAACAATCCCGAGCGACCTGTTCTGGTAATAGCAGTCTCTCCGAATCTTAGCTCAAATTGCTGCTTAGTTCGGATTGAGAGAATATCTCTTAAATCAAGATACGGACCAACGCCATTCCTTCTCTCAAATTCATTCAGTTCGAGTATAGCCGGGTTTTTTTGAGCGCTATGATTGAATGGACAAACTTCCTGACAAACATCACACCCAAAGACCCATTCCCCAAGATTTCGCGCCTGCTCAGTTGAAAGTACCCCACGCTTTTCAATCGAGAGATAACTGATGCAACGTCTTGAATCTAGAACCCGTTGGTCGAGAAAAGCATTGGTTGGGCAAAGATCAAGGCAGCGTTGACAAGTTCCACACCCTCGCTCGTCTTGGTTTACCCTTAGAGTACTCCTTGGTACGGAATTTGGTTTAATTTCAAGATTCGAGAGTAGCTCCGCCAAAAAGAAAAAGGATCCAACTCCTGGCCTAATCAGCATTGTGTTTTTTCCGATAAAGCCTAGTCCAGCTTTCCTAGCAATGGCCCTCTCTAGAAGCGGAACAGCATCGGAAAACACGCGATAGGTAAAGCCATTAAAGTTCTGCTTAAGCGACTCAGCTAAGGCGGTAATTCTCTCCTTCAAGACTGTGTGATAATCGCGCCCCCAAGCGTAGCGGGCAACGCGGCCGTGCCCGTTCGGTCGCGGACCCGGGTCTGCTGATTCGTATCTCACAGCGAAAGTGATAACACTTCGGGCCTCAGGCAGTAGTAATTTCGGCTGCGTTAGTAGATTTGCTGGCCGATTCATATACGACATCTCTCCGGATAATCCTGTAGACTGCCATTTGACGAGAAACTGGACGTCTTCTTCCAGGCAAGAGGCATCAGTAATGCCAAGCACCGATAGACCGTGAGCGGCACTTAGATTCTCTAGATCAGTTAACTTTGTCTCCATCTCATTTCAAATGCTTGGTTAGAAGTATCTTTTCAGCTTCACTATCTGCGGCTATAGTACAAAGTTATGCAGAAGAAACCAGTCAGCTTTCTTGAGGCGTTATTCGGGCTATTACTCACACCAGGTTCAGTTGCCGAGGGGCTATTCGATCAAGATGACCCCCCTTATGTCTTTACAATCCTACTGCTATTTGTTGTATCTATATTCTTACCCCTTTGGTTGGAGGTAATTGCACTTCAACTTATCTCATTCCGCCTTCAGTTCGTAACTGCCTGTTTAATCGCCGTGTTTAGCGCACTTCTCTGTTTTGTTACAATCGAGACGATCTTTCTTCGATTGGTTGGTGTTAAGGCGTCATTAAACCGGACATTTTCTGTGATTACTTATTCGTTGGTGCCACTGTTAATTGCATTATGGCTCTTCTACGGGTTGAATTACTTCTACGAAAGGCATCTTACGATATTTACAATTCTGTTGACGGATTCAGGGTCACTTCCTTATGAGTTGAAGAAATTCATCCCTTACTTAATCGGAATAGCTCAAATTGGAATGTTAGTTACGTTTTTTTCATGCCTGAAACAGGTAGGCGAACTTTATCTTTCGACCGCATTTATGGTCGCACTTTTGTCCGCTTTGCCTCTTTGGTTCTCGTTGCTCGTTGGGATTTTGGTGGCCGAATTAGTTTTCCCCGGTGCGATAATGGCAGTTGCCGGTGGAATACCAGGAATTGAGATGGTGCAACGTGCCTACAATGCGATTGGCCCTCATAAGTTATCGAAGTGATTGAGGGCCAAAGTTCTCTGATTCAGACAATCTATTTTCGGCATATTGACCGAATCACTGGTATAAGTTAATAACTTCCCTACATTTTTGCCTCGTTGAATCGTTAAATCTATATTGATTTCAGCAATATATTTAGTTCTGCGGGGGATAGATCTGACCCTATCGTCTAGCCCGGTCTAGGACGTCGGCCTTTCACGCTGAAAACACGGGTTCAAATCCCGTTAGGGTCAATTCGATTTGCCATCGAGGGAGTCGTTATTTAGATGAGTGGTATTGCCTCGAACGGTGACTTCACTGAGCAGAATTCGACTGAAGTCGAGAAGGTGACTTTTCTGCATCTTCTTACAACTCCATCACTTGGCCTGGTCGAATCACGCATTCAGAGCTGTTTAGGTTCTGACGTACCCCTTCTCTCGGACATTCCTCGTTATCTGTTGGAGCTTGGCGGTAAAAGAATTAGACCGGCTCTGGCGCTGGCTATTGGACGTGCATTCGGTAGTGAGCCCCCTCCACCTCAGCTTATTGATATCTCAGCAGGGATCGAAATGATCCATATGGCGACCCTACTGCATGACGACATCATAGATAACTCTAAGGTTCGGCGTCACAAGGAATCTCCGTATGCACGATTTGGAACGGGCGCAACATTACTGGCCGGGGATTTCTTATTTGTCAGGGCGTTCGGTCTTTGCGCCAAATTGGATCGATTTATCATAGAAAACACCGAAGCGGCATGTGTAGCGCTAACTGAAGGAGAACTCCTTGAAAGCAATCCGGATGCGGTAAGGAGCCTAGATACCTGTTTAGAAATCTCAAAGAAAAAGACTGCGGCACTGTTTCGCCTAGCGGCAATCTCTGGCGGCTTTACTTCGGGCTGTAGTGGTGAAGCGATTGGCCTTTTAGGAACATTCGGTGAATGTGCGGGGATCGCCTTTCAAATAGTCGATGATATTTTAGACGTTACGGCTACAGATGACCTATTGGGTAAGCCCGTAGGGGCAGACCTACGAGAACGGAAGCCCTCCGTAATAAATGGATTATGGAGCCGGCACGATTCAAAACTTTTTGCTGAGATATTTTCCTCTGCAGCTCCGGTATCAGAGCATTTGGTGAG
>CAZJXY010000436.1:0-3505 GCA_964549925.1 uncultured Bdellovibrionales bacterium
CAATAGGTGTCGAAGCCGGGGGAGATGTCTTGCCAAACCGGGATATCCAGCGTAGCGGTGTTTGATACTTTTAATACAGGAGCACAGGACTGATTGTAATCGACGTAGGTTGTCTTATTGACCATGTCTGCCGGTAGCTGAGCTTCGTTTGAAGCATAGGTTCCTTCCCAAGCTATTCCTTCACCAGGTCTATGGTTATGACACCCGCCGCAGTCATTCCTGGTTTCACGCGCCTTAAGGGAGTGCCAACTTCTTACATCCGCCCATTTTAGGCCGTAGCGCCGGTGAATTAGATGAAACTCGAACGGCACATTTGCTGGAATCACGGCTTTAAAGGAAGTGTCCGGCTGACCCACAACGGAATACACTCCCAATAACTTCTTAGCTTCTTTAACTTGGTGAGTTTGTGGGGTGGGATTGAAATCTGAAGGTCCCTCAGTAGTATAACCACCGTTAGGCGAGGCCCCGTAGGCGTTGTTGTCGGTATTAGCAGCTTTGTTGCTGGTTAAATAAACCGCCACACCAAACACGTTAGACGGAAGCGGTTGTTCACACCAACCGGTCCAGTTCGGAGGCAGGGCTTGAACGTCGGTCTGTACCGTGGTCAGTCCATCGACATTATTAAATACATTGTCATTCGAATTCGGAGTGAGAGGATTGGCAGGGTCATAAGCGATTCCCATCTTACAATCCGGCGTGGTTACATCCGTGTTAAATAACGCAGAGGTTCCAATTGTGGCAAAGGGCATCCCGCCAGGAATAGTTGTAGCTGGGTCTACTATGCCAGAGCTAAATTCTTGATGTACACCGGAAGAGGGGGCACCAAGCCCATTTAAACGCTGATTCCAGTTTATCACTGGCTTTGGCCAAACGGCCGCCCAGTCAGCAGTGGTTGACTCAACAACCTTTTGATAAGACTGCGGTGAGGTGCCGATGTTATGTGGTTCAAGATCCGTTCGAACGATATAAGATGGATATGAGAACGCGTTGTAGCGGTTACTTCCTGGTGCCGGAACGTGTGACATATAAAGTTCATCCGGTACTCCGCACTCCGGGGATGAAAATTTACCGATAGAGGACTCAAAATCACCTTCCTGCACCCCCTGTGTTATTTTGTATGTTTGGTATTGACGGGGAACCGTGCCGCCATCTTTCCAAGAGGTGTATGTATTTTGGCCGGCGTAAGCGAGATTGACCGCATGCATATGCCCGAAGCCGTTGTTATTTAGATTATAGTAGATATTTCCAACCATGTAATCGCCGGCTGGAACGGCGCCTGAGGTGGTCTTCACACAAAAAGTACCAAGGTGAGCTAGTTCATTATTCCAACCGTAGCCTAAAAGTGGATACCACTTACCCTCCGAATTGACTCCTTGAATCTGCCAGTTACGGTGATCTTCAGTTGTAGATTGATAGGAGAATGAGATTCCGTTTCTAAGTCGAGAGGGAGTTAAAGCCGCAGTAGTAGTATAGTATTGAAACTGATTAATGTTACTTATAGAGATGCCCGCTCCAAGCTGAAGATCGGCGGTAAAAAGATTAAAATTTCGATTCTGTTTTCCTTGAGCGTCATTTGAATTGTTCAGTCGTCGAATGTCGGAAGAGAAGACCAGCTTTCGACCATCCACGGTATCCATCTCAGTTGCCCCTTCATAAGTATTTCCGAAGAGTTGATAAACCCCTTGATTTTGCTGGGCTACGGTCGGATTCATCGCTAAATCAAATTTGTTGGCCGTTTGAGTTAGTCGGAATATCGGGAGATTTTTGGGATCAAAATTATTGTCAGTGATGATTTGCGATAGATCGATTGCATATAGATCTCCGCCCTTTTCCCAGCCGGTGAAATTTGAACTGTTGACTCCAACGCTAGAATTGATGGCATCATGAAAATATGTGAAATAGACTCGCTTTCCGTCAATCGAAATACTAGGGCTGGTAACTGTACCGTTAATTCTTCCGGCGGTCGGTCCGAAAGGGTAGTCCACTATGTTTTGGTGCGCTGCCCAACCTACATATGGAAAGAGTTTTTTGGTTTGACCATTTGGAAGAAGAATCCAAAGTTCCTGGCCCCTTGATGGTCCGCCGGCATGAATCACATCAAGTCCGATATTGCCACCGTTTTGCAGTCCGCTAAGTGCAGTAATGCGGTAGGAGGCTACGAACACGAGCGGATATTGGGGAAGAAAAAAGGAAGGATCGCTATTTTTCGTCCTAAACACCTGAGCAGAGGCTGAGGAAAAGTGACTCAAGACCAGAAGGAAAGTTAGCAAAAACCGGGAAAGCCAGCGCCCATGACTACGCAAGGAAGTACTAAAGCCCATCTAAAAACCCATTGAACTAATTAAACCCAACGCTTAAGAATCTTAGGAAATTTTCGTAAGCACCCTAAAATTCACAAAATTTCCCGAACACCCATATAGGGTTTAGCAAAGCTTGTGCCAATTTAGAGGGAACGCACGTTCAACGGTATGTGACCATAAAAAAATGGGTATGGGCTATGACTCAATAGCAAATCTCCTCGGCATAACCTTCTTGGGTGGATAGAACAGCTGCTTTGGGCCGATGATTTGGTCGATGTTGGTGTGTACCTCGACGCCTAAAAAAAAAGATTCTGTTACCCAAATCTTGGTTACCTCGGTTAGAACCCAAGCTTCTTCCCCGGATTCTCATCAACACCAATTCTTCTTTTATCGTAGACCTCAACCATCTGCACACTTGAGTGTCTTGAAAACTCCTGTACTTCACGATGTGATATTCCATCAGCTAAAAGTTTAGTAATCGCAGTTGCACGAGCGGAGTGGGGGGTTAAAAAGTCGCCGGCGCCTGCTCGCTTACAGTAATATTTGAAAACTTTATACACTCCGTTGTCGGACATCTTATCGCGAGTCTCAGATTTTCCGCCTTTCCCGGTAAAGCTTACGAATAGATAATCAGCCGGAAGAGCGCCACCATCGATACGGTGTGAATATAGCGCCCAGACCGCATCCGCAGCCCAATCGGGGAGCGCCTGTTCGGCATCCTTTTTAGCCTTAGTAGCTCGTAGGTAAAGAAAAGTAGTCCCTTGAGGGGTCTTTTTAACATCTCCGAGCCGAATATTCACAACTTCGCTGCGCCTAAGTCCTCCCCCAAAAAGGACCGATAAGATCGCTCGGTCTCGTATCGCTTTGGATGTAGGCGGTGATACCGGGCCTTTCATTTTTGATTTACCCTGACTTTCTAAAGTGAGCGGTAAATTTATAATCGTTCTGACAAGTTCAAAATCAACCATCTCTGTAGGCCGTTTCTGGCCAGCCTTAGCTGATGGCGCGGGTACCTTATCAGTATCAAAGGGATTCTCAGATATCCCGAGATTAGAAGCCACTAGCAGCCTATAAATGCGCCGCAGCGCCGCAAATTTCTTGGTTATTGTCGCATTAGCAAGGGTACTTTGCATTCCATCGCGCTTAGAGTCCTTTCTTTGCTCCTTGGAGATCTCTCGCTTTCTGTTTTCGCTTCGTGGAACCGA
>CAZJXY010000437.1:0-3483 GCA_964549925.1 uncultured Bdellovibrionales bacterium
GGGTCGCTAGCTCGGAGAGCTGGTCGGCAATCTTTTGGAAAACCGAGATACGATTCTTAAAGTGTGTGAGTTCGAAGTCAGTGCTGGGATTCTGCTTCGAATCAGCATCGGCATTTAGAGATTCGGCGGCGCGTGCTAAGAAATCACAGGCCGAGGCTATTAGTGCCGGGCGCTCCAATACTTCTCCCGTCGAAATTTGCTCAGAGGTAATTAGCGCTTCTCGTTGAAGCTCGCACAGATCGATCCTTGTAACGGCGGATGGTTCCGAAACCTCTTCCTCTGAGAAGATATGCCAGGAGGGCAGTGATTCAGCCGTTCTGCTGTCTAGTTTGAGCAGGTGAGTCAGAGTCTTAGCTCGCTCGATCCTTAATACCCTCACCACTCCGTCAGCAAGGGAGTCTAAGTTCGGCGAGTAGTCGCGTAATCTCGCCCTATGGAGAGTGTCTTCAAATGCCGTAATCAATTTTGGAGGAAGTGCCTTTAAGTTTCGCCGCTCCAAGGGACGTGGCAGATCCTCTATTGCCTTGATGGCACTCTCTATTTTAAGCGCCCGTTCATAGGCGACTATATAATCGGAGAGCGCCACTTTAAATCGAGTGGCGCTCTCGTCCCAGGTCTGTAGTTCTTGATCTCTAAGATCTCTCGCTTCGTCGAAGGTCGACTGACGATCGCGACGATAGTGCGAGATTTCTATGTTGGAGATAGACGGTACCGCAACTCTGTCTAAGCCGATTAGCTCAGTTGCATCGTTGGGAGTGAGATCCCCCTCAGGCTTAAGCGCGCCCCTAAACATCAAAAAGCCCCTTAAAGCTTGGTAGCCCAGCTCCCAATTGAAAAATCGAAAGAGGAGATGATAGTATCGAAAGGCTTAGAATTACTCAAAATCTATGCCTGGTCGGTAAGATAGTGCTGGTTGTTTAAAAAGAAGCAAAACAATTACAGCCACTTAGCATGATGGAGGC
The DNA here is from genome assembly GCA_964549925.1 of uncultured Bdellovibrionales bacterium. Taxonomy (GTDB): domain Bacteria; phylum Bdellovibrionota_C; class UBA2361; order UBA2361; family J135; genus CAZJXY01. The sequence continues at coordinate 963 of CAZJXY010000437.1, forward strand.
TTCCGAAACCACCATCAGGACTTCTCGGGGCAAGACAGCAAAAAAGGTTGATCTCGAATGTTTTGGCTAGGCTTTCAATGCTCGCCAACACGCCTCTGAGAAATCCTCGGCGACCACCGACGGAGCAAGGGTATTGTAACCGTCTAACCAGTCGCGCGCATAGCTTAGTGGCACACCGAATAGAATACTCCAGAGTACGTGAGCCTTGAGCGCGCGAATCTCCCCCTTTCTAATTCCTTCCTTGATCGACTTAGTCAGACGGCGGCCAAGCTGGTCAAACCCAACCATAGTGGGGTGGCGAATGTTTCCACTCATGAATTCGGTATGACGGGAGAGCCAGAGATATTTTGAAAGTTCAACGTTTTCTTCAGTGAATTTCAAAAAGAACTTCACGATTGTTTTTAGGTTGTTGCTCACGCCATCCTTGGGATCTAGCGTGGCTTCTAGCGCCTCCCTAAAGGCAGAAATGCCTGCACCATAGAGTGCGGCTGCAACCTCTTCCTTGTTTCTAAAATGATGATAGATCGAACCGACGCTGCATTTACTTTCGCGGCTCAAATCAGGCACGTTGGTATTAAAGTACCCTTGCTTTACAAATAGTCTTAGCGAGGCCAAGAGAATTCGATCCTTTGGGGGAAGTGCATCAAAATCAACACTTTCTTGGCGAGCTAAGTCAGCGATATTCGCGGATATTGGGTTCTTCATAAACTCCAGATGCTACTAAGGAGATGAAGTACCATAAAGGGTAAAAAAGGCAAAATTCTGCCCTTGAAGCCGCCTAATTTAGGTATTTCGGACGGATCCGACCGTTTTACTGATCAAACGGTAATCAATCCGCAGGAGATAGCAAGCTTCACTAGCTCTGCGTTAGTCCTTAGGTTTAGTTTCTTTAGGATATTGCTTCTGTGGGTATCAACCGTTCGAACACTGATGTGCAACATCTTTCCAATGTCACGGTTTGTCTTACCTTCAGCAAGATGGGTCATTATCTCGACCTCACGCTTGGTTAATACAGCAAGCGGATTATCAATTTCACCCTTAGAAGGATCACCGGTCATTAACTGTGACGTAACGCTTGGGCTAAGATAGGTTTGACCCTTTACGATCGAACGGATCGCAAACTCCAACTCATCTTCACTGGCGTGTTTTGGGAGAAAGCCCTTTGCCCCGGCCTGCAACGCGGCACGAACCGTCATCTCCTTCTCATTTGCCGATAGGATCAGCACTGGAACTGAAAAACCGGATTCCTTCAACTTTTTCATGGCCTCAATGCCGTTAACTTTTGGCATTGCTACATCCATGATTATCACATCCGGCTTATGTGAGCGGGCAAGTTCCACTACCTGCTCGCCGTCTGAGGCCTGTGCTACAATTTTGAAATCACCTTTGCGGGCCAATACATCGCATAACGCAGTGCGAAGAACGTTATGATCATCAGCCACGAGTAAATTAATCATAAACCCTCCCTATTTTCGAACATCGGGTCATAGTCATTAAGAGAATCTCTTATAGTATCTACGACAATTTCGTAAGAAAACTTGATACTGCAAAAGTATGGCTAAAAGTCGTTGGATCGACTGCCTAATCTCCGTATCAATCTGGAATAATCATTCTAATAGAGCTCGATTAGCGTCAATTCTTTGTTGGGTATTGTTGATGGTTGTAATACTATTAGCTATAATAGTATGCAGGCGCGCGCGGAGAAACAATCGGAGGAATCAAATCGCCACGGGGAGGGGGAGCGGGGCCACCAACCGTATCTCTCTTTGGACCTTGAAAGGCTCCCGTCCAAAGAAGATCTCGATACGGGCCGATCCGAAGCTGATCCTGAATCGGAACTGGAGCGCATAGACTCGCTCTCACAAGAGAGTAGAGAGGAGTTGGATATATACAACGGAGCGGAGCTTTACCGGATTAAGTATCTCCAGAAAGTTTCTAAGGTGATTAACAATATGCATGCGGCGGGAAAGCAAGAGTCGGGCGTAGGTCTTTGTGCAGGTATGCCTATGGCTCTCGGGGCGGTAGTCTCTTTGGTGGGCTCACTTATTGCATCGGACTCACATGCGCTTGGCTCAACCATCGCGCAAGTTGCAATTCTACCCGTAACGCTCGGGGTGATACTGGGAACATTTTTCTATCAGGCCGCAAAGTATTCTCCTAAATTTTGGGGTGAAGAGGTGCGCGAAGCGAAAGAGATCTATGCTCGAATTGAGCGGGCTAAAGAGGTTCATCAACTCGATCAAAAAGGGCTAGATGCTCTCGTGGCCGATGTTACAAAAGATTACGAAAATCGAATAATAGCGCTAGAGGCGCAGTACGATAAGAATCACCCAAACTTTTCTAGAATTAGAACTAAAATAGAGAACCGGGCCAGAGAGATAGAAGCTAACGGAAAAGGGGAAAAGAAAAAAAAGACGGAATAGAGCTTATCCCAAAGATTTGTATCTAAACGAGACGTCCTTGGCTAATTTCCCGTCATTGGTAAAGCAGGCAAGCTGCCTTAAATCAAACTTAATCTCCT
>CAZJXY010000438.1:0-3482 GCA_964549925.1 uncultured Bdellovibrionales bacterium
GACCATCAACTCCCGGTGCGGTGGGTTCCCTAGCATCGCCATCATCGACAGCGTGATGCCGATGCGGTTGAGGTAGCGGACCGTTTAGGAGCGGCTTTGATATTTATGAACGATAGGCACTTTAGACATTGAGGAGTTAGTTTAGAATGCGCGTGCTAGTAATAGGATCCGGCGCCAGAGAACACGCGTTCTGTTACCGCTTAAGGCAGTCTCGAAGACTCTCTGCCTTATTTTGCGCACCTGGTAATCCGGGGATCTCGTCCCTTGCAGAAACTGTTGCAATTCCGGTGGATCGGATCGAGGCACTACGTGATTTTGCCATAAGCCAAAAAATAGATCTTACTCTCGTTGGTCCGGAATTGCCGCTAACGCTGGGGATAGTTGACCTCTTCAAGGCCAGTGGTCTGCGAATCTTCGGTCCGACCGCTGCTGCCGCTAGAATTGAAAGCTCCAAGGACTTTACCAAAGAGTTACTAACTTCCATCGGAGTCCCGACCGCGAATTATCGAACTTTTACTGACAGAGCGATGCTGAGTGAGTACCTTGAGTCATGTGGCTTACCGGTAGTGGTCAAGGCAGATGGGTTAGCAGCTGGAAAGGGAGTTGTAATTTGTAACTCACGTGAAGATACCCGTGACGCGATAGATCTAATTTCCGGTGAGCTAAATAGTGAGAAAGTTTTGGTGGAAGATTTTCTGCAGGGAGTCGAAGCGTCTTATATTGTAGCCACGGACGGGGAACGCGTTATTCCCATGGCCACGGCGCATGATTATAAGCGCCTGCTCGATGGTCAAAAAGGTCCGAATACAGGAGGAATGGGGGCAATTTCTCCGACGCCGCGCTTAGATCAAGCGATGGAGCAGCGGGTGCTCTCGCAGGTAATTGATCCAGTTTTAAAGGAGATGAGGCGGAGAGGATGTCGGTTTGAAGGTTTTCTCTACGCAGGGTTGATGATATCTCCCGATCGAACGCCATATGTACTGGAATTTAATTGCCGCATGGGGGATCCAGAATGTCAGCCAATAATGCGTCGGATGGAGTCAGAACTATTGGATTTGTTGTTGTATCTTACGGAGTCGTCTGAATCCAAGCAGCCCTCTTTTCAAGTGAAGTGGAGTGATCAGGTTGCTGCCGCGGCCGTGCTGGCGGCGAAGGGATACCCAGAGAAAGCAGAAAAGGGAGACGCTATATTTGGGATTGAACAGGCGGAATCGATGCCACAGGCAGTTATTTTTCATGCGGGAACCCAGATGATTGACGGCAAGTTGGTGACTGCGTCTGGAAGGGTATTGACGGTAACCTCTCTAGGACACAGCATTTCTGAGGCTCGTGCTAAACTCTATCGAGCGGTAGACTTAATACAGTTCAAAGGCATGCAAGTGAGAAGAGATATAGGAGTCGAATGAATCGAACTTGGCTAGTTCTAATTTGTCTTTTTTTGACGCTTACCTCCGTATCTTCTGCTATTGCAGAGAGCGGTGTTCGGGTGATTGACCAGAAGGGACTGATTAGAGGTTATTCGAAGGTTGGAAATACTGCGAGTGTAAAGGTTAAACTCTCAGCCGAGGTATCGAGTCTACTCACATTAGTAAATGTTGACGGATTGGCAGGCGAGGTTTCAGCCTCTTCCAATTCGGGTGTGGAATATCAATTTAGGGGTGTTAAGCCTGGAACATGGAAGATTTCACAACTCCCGCCACATTCAAGTGTGAGTGAGGTTAAAGTAACTGCGGAATAGATCGGTGATCTAGGGCGGCAATGTTTGCGAATTTAACACGGCTTCTTCCTCAACGGTTGGAGCTACTTGATACGCTAAAGCAGAAATCCAGTTGCGAAGTCTTAGTAGTTGGGGGAGGGATTCACGGAGCGGCATTCGCGCATTTAGCTACCTTGAATGGGCTAGATACCGTACTTCTTGAGCGTGAGGATTATGGTTTTGGAACTTCGAGCCGTAGTTCAAAAATGGCACATGGAGGATTACGCTATCTTGAGCATTTGGACTTTTCCCAAGTTTTTCAGGGGATCAAGGCCAGAAATGAGCTGCTTAAAACGGCCGCGCATCTCGTTACGCCAACTAAATTTTTTGCCCCGATCTATAAGGGGGAGTTATTGCGGGCGATCAAAATCCGTCTGGGCCTTACGCTTTATGATCTAATGCAAGCAGGCGGAGATTTTAAGTCCGCTTGGATCCCGGCGCGAAAGGTTCAGAACCACATTACAGCGGGATCGAAACCGGACCTTCTAGGAGGGTATCAATACTTTGATGGACTGATGAATGACGTGCGGCTGGTTCTTGAAAACGTCATGGCAGCACGTGAGGAAGGGGCGTTGTGCCTGAATCACTGCTCACTCGAACACGTCGGACAGATTGAATCGGGTCGGGTTAGGGCCTTTTGGCTCGATCGCCTAACTAAGGTGAGTGGGGAGATTGAGGCTGGTATTGTCGTTAACTGCTCCGGCCCGTGGGTCCCCTTTGTCGGAAAGTACAAAAATCTAAACTTGGCTGAACGTGTTCGATACAGCCAGGGCGCTCACTTGATATTTAACAAACCATGGCCTGAACCTGCACTACTTTTCCCGATGGAGCAGCGTGGCAGATACTATTTTGTTTGGCCGCACTTTGCCGGTACCTTAGTCGGCACGACTGAACGCACTCTTGATTCGCTTGAGGATGACCCCTTGCCGACCTTTGCTGAGGTCGATGAGATCTTAACCAGATTAAGTAAGGATCTCCCAAATTCGGGACTGAATAGATCCACACTGGCCTATGCCTTTGCCGGAGTGAGGACCATGGCGCTTCGTAAGAGGAAGTCGGAGCGTTCGCCGAGCTCAATTTCTAGGCGCCATCTGTGGAGTTACCATCGGGGGGTTTTGAGTTTGCTGGGAGGCAAATTTACAACCGCCCATTGGACTGCTGAGGAGGGGCTTAAGCTAGTGTTAAAGTTGGCGGAGATTGAGCGCGAGTTAATCCCAGTTCGAACAAGAGTCCTCTCTGGTGCGGTGAATTTGGCCCAGATCTCGAGTGAGTTTAAGGCCAGGGTTAAAACAAGAGAACTCTCAGAGAGAGTAGCTGAAAGGGCCTTGAAACGCTTGGGCGCGAAAGTAAATCACTTTTACTCTGATGCGGAGGACGAGGATCTGTGCTTGGAGGTATTAGCCGATCAACTCTTTCGTGGGGAGGTTGAGCTGGCGCTGGCAGTTGAACAGGCAGAGACGCTAGAAGATTTGATGCGGCGCAGACTTGAACTTGAATATCAGCCGGATAATGGTCTGGCAGTCCTGCCAAAAATATTGGAGATTTTAAAACTGCGAAGACCGAGTGTAGATTTTAGCGAACAAAGGCAAAATTATCTCGCGAGAATCGAGCGCACTAAGGCGATCTTTCGTTGAGCCGCTTCTAAAGTTCCAGCACCACTTTTCCAAACTGTTGGCCGGATTCTAGGAGTTGCAGCATCTTAATACCGTCCTTTAACGGTGCAGTT
>CAZJXY010000439.1:0-3479 GCA_964549925.1 uncultured Bdellovibrionales bacterium
ACACGTCATCTCAAATTACCTGCGAAGACTCTCTCAGCCTATTTTAGATCGAATCGATCTACATGTGGAGTTAGAGGCGGTGCCGTTAGCCAAGTTAAGTGAGCGGCCAAAAGCTGAACTTGATCTAGATGCGCTCAAGGGGAAAATCGCTTGGACTAGAACACAGTCCGAGAAGCAACGCGGTGGACTAAACTCCACGCTTGACGGTAAGACTCTTTTGGAGAGTATCTCCTCCGATCCTTCGGCTCAGCGGATGCTAAATCAAGCAACTCAAAAGCTAAATATCAGTGCAAGAGGTGCCGTAAGGATTTTGCGGGTTGCTCGAACGATAGCTGACCTTGAAGGCTCTGATCCTATATTGGGGCGTCATATAGCCGAGGCTGTGAGTTTTCGCTCAATCGATCGATTAACGAAGTATGCCGAATCACGTTGATCAATCAGGAGAAGTTAAATTTAGCTTTGGGTTAAGAATTTTGCGCTTAACGCTTCTTGGGCTCAAGGTCTTTGGTTCGCAGCTTCATCTCGATGGTCCGAGTTTTGGTCTCGCCAGTAAAGTCTGTGGTGGTTTCTAAAATTAGAATTTTATCTGGCAAGATATCGACCACTTCGCCGCCACTCGTTCCAATCTTAGTCCCTTTCTTGGCTTGGAAACCTATGCCGGCCTGATTCTCGATCATCGCGGTTGGGTTATCGATTCCTGCCAAAACAGCGGTTAGCTTAAGCTGACCGATGTCGTAGCGCTCCAATGGCGTCTTCGTCAAATCTTCCGTCTCGGGCGCCAGGTTGAAAGGTAGGAACGGATCTCTCTTTCCGCTTGGATCGTAAACGTAACTTGAAGCTGTGGCGTCACTCTCTTCAAGCGAAGCGATTAGCAAGGCCTGTTCTTTCTCCTGATCTGAGAGAGGCAAGATATCTTCAGTGCCACCCTTCTTATCACCTTTGCTGCTTGCTGTTTGAGTCGGACTCTCTCCAACGAATGGGCGTCCATCGACTACCTCATATCGGATCTGTTGATTAGTTGTGGGATCCACAGGGATAGAGTCAAAATATTGCGGAATCAAGGCATCCAATGTGTCTGGAGGCACATTCCCATGATTTGCCATGTAGTCAGTTAGGGCCAGCTGCACTCTAAGCTGCAATTTTCTTTCGTTTGGTAGTGAGTTTTGTTTGGCCAGGGCCTTTTCGATCGCTTGCCGCGCAGTTTGAGAGCGATTCTCGCTAAATATAAAGATGAAGAGTACTTGAAAAATGATGAGGACAGCGCCGACTATCGCAAATTTATATCCTAGAGAGAGCTGTTTTTTCTTCTTCGCCATTTAGCTTATCGCAGAGTTATTCAGGAGTGAGATGCCAGAACCCTATCATCTGCTTTCATAATTACTGGAGCTTATACTCTTAGCAATTTCAGTATGGGTTGGAAAATAGGAGATGGCGGTAACGCTGTTTTAAATTATGCTCATATCGAAATCTATTCAGGGTTAAGGAAGAATTACGGCGGATCCGTACAGGCCCTACAACAATAATCTCTTTAGACCGAGTTAAGAAGCTACTGAATTGAGCATCGAGATTTACGGCCAAGTTGAATATCGAAATATTGACGAAGCTAAGTTTCGATTTTTGAACATAATATCGGGGTGAGAGGATTTGAACCTCCGACCCCTAGTTCCCAAAACTAGTGCTCTAGCCAGGCTGAGCTACACCCCGGAGGAGGTTGGAGCTTACATTCGCTCAGCATATCAATCAAGTGGGCGATTTCCTGTAATTATTGCTATATCGTTCTCCCCGGTCTTATTATACGGCCCCTATGAATCCATTCACATTACGAGAACTCCATTTCGATAAGGTAAAACTGGGAAGCTATACTTTCTCCGGTTGGGTGAAAACGCATCGGCAATCCAAGAATGTATCGTTTCTTGAACTCACAGATGGTACTTCGATGAAGGGTCTACAGGTTGTTTGTGAACCCACGTTAGAGAGCTACCAAAAGTGTGTGCCGGTATTGTTGACTGGAGCAGCAGTGCGAGTAAAGGGAGAGTTGGTTGAGTCTCCAGCCAAGGGACAGCGTTATGAGTTTAAAGCTTCCGATGTAGCGATACTGGGCGAATCTGATGCAGCCTATCCGCTGCAGAAAAAAGGGCACAGCTTAGAATTCTTGCGGGAGATCATGCATCTTCGCCCGCGCAGCAACACGATTGGCGCGGTGATGCGCGTACGCTCCGCAGCCGCCATGGCGATTCATAAGTTTTTTCAAGAGCGCGGATTTTATTACATTCACTCCCCGATTATCACCACTTCGGATTGCGAGGGGGCGGGGGCGATGTTTCGTGTTTCAACGCTTGATCCGGAAAACCCACCGAGGGTAAACGGCAAGGTGGATTTCGCGCAGGACTTTTTTAAGGAGCCGGCCTCTTTGACCGTGTCCGGTCAACTTGAAGGAGAAATTTTCGCCACAGCGCTATCTTTAATTTATACTTTTGGTCCAACTTTCCGTGCGGAAAATTCAAATACGGCAAGACACCTTTGCGAGTTTTGGATGATTGAGCCGGAGATGGCATTCTATGAGCTAGAAGACAACATGGACTTGGCTGAGGCCTTCATCAAATATCTAATCAGTTATGTGCTTGAGAATTGCGCTCAGGAGATGGAATTTTTTGAGCAGTGGATTGAAAAGGGGATAATTCAGGCGGTCTCAAAGGTTGCTGAGACAAAATTCGAGCGGATGGACTATACTGAAGCAATCTCAATCCTAGAAAAGTCCGGAAAGGGGTTCGAATTCCCGGTGAAGTGGGGGATGGATCTACAATCTGAGCACGAGCGTTATCTAACGGAAGAGCATGTGAAGGGGCCGACTTTTGTCGTCAATTACCCCAAAGAGATTAAGGCGTTTTACATGCGGCAGAACGAAGACGGAAAGACAGTCAGGGCCATGGATATGCTGGTGCCGCGGGTTGGAGAGCTTATCGGGGGCTCGCAGCGGGAGGAGCGATTTGATCAACTTACTAATAGAATTCGGGAGATGAAGTTACCGGAGGAACATTTGTGGTGGTATTTGGAGCTTCGCAAATTTGGAAGTGTGCCGCATTCAGGGTTTGGATTGGGGTTTGAGAGATTTATGATGTACATAACCGGGATGCATAATATTCGAGATGTAATCCCTGTGCCTAGGTTTCCTGGGTTTGCGAAGTTTTGAGGGGTAGGGTGAGGTAAAATCATCAGGGTAGATCACGAGACACAGTCCCTTGTCCGTTGATCTACTGCTGAATAGGCCCTAAAAATTACTGGGAAGATCAAGCCTGTGCGGTGGTGTATGTATTTGAAATGACCGACGATAATTGAGACCCCTTGATTACTGGGGTGGTAGATCTACAGTAAGAGAGGGGTGTAGATCTTTATGTTAGATTAAGCGTTCCGCGGGTTTTTTAACTTTCGAGCAACTTTTCTAAATTCGGCTCGACCACCTATATGTGAAGCATAATGGT
>CAZJXY010000440.1:0-3461 GCA_964549925.1 uncultured Bdellovibrionales bacterium
TCGAACTCGGCTTCTAACGCTCGCCCGCCGATAACGCTGCGGGGCTTCGCTCCATCGGCCGGACCAACTATCCCTTCCCGTTCCATCTGTTCGACAATTCTGGCTGCGCGGTTATAACCGATACGAAAAATGCGCTGTATCATCGAAGTTGAAGCTTGACCCTTCTCCAAAACCGCCTGAACAGCCTGATCAAAAAGCGGATCGTATTCTTCTCCTTGACCGTCGCCACCCCCGCCTTTTCCGTCATCTTCTTTTAGCGCACGCTCACAAAGCTCCATGATCGCTTTGTCATAATTTGGGGTGCAGTTTTTCTTTAGGGCAGCAACGACCTTTTTGACTTCAGAATCAGAGACAAACGCTCCGTGAACCCGTTTTAAGCTCCCCACACCAGGAGGCATAAATAGCATGTCTCCTCTACCCAGGAGTTTTTCAGCTCCGATACTATCGATGATCGTTCTTGAATCTACCCGGCTAGAGACCTGGAATGAAAGCCTAGCGGGAAAGTTTGCTTTTATTAATCCGGTGATAACATCAACCGAAGGTCTTTGTGTGGCAACGATTAAATGAATTCCTGAGGCACGAGCTTTTTGCGCCAGCCGAGTGATTAAATCTTCGATCTCGCGACCGACGGTTAACATCAAATCAGCAAGTTCATCGATCACGATTACAATTTTCGGAAGTGGTTTTAGCTCCTCGGCTATTATCGCTCCGCGGGGTTCCGTCTCGGCTTCAGCATCGACCACTTGAGTACCTTCACTCAAAACCTCAGCACCCTTAAGATCAACCACTCCATCCTGAAGATCGAGCTCGTTAGCTGCATCCTTGCTACCCGGGATAGCTTCTTCTTCTCCGGCGACTACTCGGTTATAACCATCGATGCTTCTTACTCCAAGCTTTTGCATGATGCGGTACCGTCGATTCATTTCATTTACCGCCCATTCTAGGACTGCCTTGGCCTGCCGTGGTACTGTCACTACCGGAACGCGAAGGTGCGGAATACCCTCGTAAACACTTAGTTCTAGAATCTTTGGGTCAATCATAATCAACCCAAGTTCGAGCGGAGTGGCTCGATAAAGCAGACTTAACAAAATTGCATTAATACAGACTGATTTTCCTGTTCCGGTTGCGCCGGCGATCAATAGGTGCGGCATATCGGCCAAGTCCGCCACCACCGCATCACCTCGAGTATCCTTTCCAACGGCAACACTTAAGACTGAAGAAGCTCTTACGCTTTCAGGACTCTGTAGCACATCTCTCAGCCGCACCAACTCACGCTGACTATTTGGCACCTCAATTCCAACCGTACCCTTGCCAGGAATCGGTGCGAGGATGCGTACGGAGAAAGCTCGAAGACTCATTGCAAGGTCATCTGATAATGAGGCAATCCTTCCGACCTTGACACCGGCAGCTGGTTCAAACTCAAATAATGTAATTACCGGTCCTGGATGCACTTCAGTGACTCTTCCTGCAATTCCGAAATCTTTTAGTTTGGACTCTATCTGTCTCGACTTTTCCAATAGCGCCCGATCATCTTCGTTTTCTTCCAAAGGCGTCCCGGGTACTAGCAAATCAAGCTTTGGAACCTCATATGTCCCTGTAAAAAACCCCTGCTCTTCTGAGCTTTCTTCAGTAGTGTCTTTTAAAGCCTTCTTTCCGCCACGTACGCGATCAACTTTCGCCAAAGATTCAAGCTGCTTTCTTCGAACCTTAATATCACCAACCTCATGAACGCTTTCATCTGCTTTGTCCGGTTCCAGATCCTCAATCGGACGAGATTTGCGAATTTTCGGCTTTGATCGTGATCGAGCAAGCTCCGCCACCGTATTCTTCGGTTTGAATCGGGCATACACAGAAGATAGAAACCCTAAGAGCAGTTCATTTACCCCCAAAACTGCGTGCCAACAACCGGCAAAGAACCCCCAAATTAGGCGAGGCAAGGTAAATATCGTGAGTACTAGAGAGAGCAAGATCACGTCCTTTACCACACGGAAGAGTTGGCGTACGCGAAGATCGGTTACTAAGGTTAAAGATAGAATTAGGACTGTTGTCGATACCAAGACCCCACCCCAATATCCAACTAGACGTTGGAGGGGTACAGCCAAGTAGGTGCCGATCGTGCCTCCACCAACACCACCACCTAGCACCGTCCCGCCAACGCTGATGCTAATAATCACACCAACCACACCGACAGCACGCACCAAGCGTCCAGGCATATCCTCCTTGGGAGTAAAGCCTTTGGTCCAGAGTTTGACTGAGAGATAAAATAACCACCCGACCAGGAGGTAGGAGCTTAAGCCCATCAAACCGCGCGCAAGTGTCGCAGAGACTCTTCCGATTGGACCCATCGGATTTGGGGCATCAACCTCCAGCGCCACGAGGCTCGCGAAGAAAAATACGGCAAAAGCACCAGATAGGATGCCTAGAGATTGCGCCAGCCAAGAAGGCGCCTTCGCCTTGACCGGTTTATTCTTAGTCGGGCTAGCAGGTGGAGCACGGCGAGTGGGCTGACGCCTAGGTTTAGTGCTTGTAGGTTCCGGGAGCCCCATTTAAAGTCCTTACTGCTGAAAGGTGTATGATAGGATGAAAACAGCGGTTGGAAAACTCGTAAAATGACATGCACGAGTTAAATTACCGAATTAAGCAACGTTGTTCTATTAACTCTTTGACGGAGAGGTAAACGCAGAAACCCTTCTTGCTTCCAACTCCCTAGCACCCTCTCGGAATCCGGCAACAATTAACTCTGAAGCCGTATGAAAGTGAAGGTCACTCAATTTCTTGTCTTTGAGTCTTAATAGATTTTCGGAGAGTGGTTCATCCTTGGAACGATATCCGCCGCGCCAAACTTCTACTTCACCGTCAACAGCTACGAGGGAAAACGTTAATAAAACTGCAGCTGGGGAATCCGCTCCGTATTTGCCGCCGCGTCTCTCCGAACACTGTTGCAGCACCGGAATCAAAACTGCATCTGCACCGTGTTGCTTTGCAAAGCCCGCAGCACGCGCATAATCTGACTCTGTTCCAGCTGCTTTTGCTGGGTGTTTAGACCAACTAGCAACTACTTTTTCGTCTGCGAGAACTTCGATAACGCTCTCAGAACTAAATGCCGAGGCTGCAACCTTATAAAGATCGACTCCCAGAACGCAATCGCTCGCTGCATCCCCAACCTCAACTGGAAGTACCAAAACTTTTCGTACCGAACGCAAAGCTGGATTAGCGGTCTGAACGTGAGCCGATTTGTCAGCGCTCCCAGCCCTGCCCGAGCTACCGCCTTGAACAGAGCATCCCATTCCAAACACCAGTAGCGAAATTAGCAGAAATCTCACATTGTTAGTCATAACTCGTTATATAAAGGTATTAGACCAAGGTAAAGAGGGGGCACTGAAATAAGGTTTAACCAGCCCTATACCTAGCTGTTGCATCATACCAACATCTACACTAAAACGGACAAAAGATTTTAAGGA
>CAZJXY010000441.1:0-3459 GCA_964549925.1 uncultured Bdellovibrionales bacterium
CGACTCCATGGTTGGACGGAAAACACTCGGTGTTTGGACATGTGACTGCCGGGCAAGATGTAGTTAACAAGATCCAACAAGGGGATTCGATTATAACCGCAACATTGCACGGCGATCCTAGTGGCTTATTTGCGAAGGTCAAAGAAATTAGCACTTGGAATGCCGCGCTGGATGCCAAGTCCGGAAAGAAAGGATAGTTTGTTTGAGTATGTTGGGGGGTAATCGATGCTAAAGAATGTTAAGAAATTCTTTGATGATAAGATCAAGGGATTAAAAAACGCTCCAATCGATTACTCCAACGCTCCGACTGAAGTTAAACTCGCTGTCTGTGCTATCTTGATTGAACTTGCCAGCATCGACGGAGAGTTTCTTCATACAGAATTAAAGGAGTTAGCTCAGACCTTGGAGAAGCGTTTTAAGCTCTCAAGAGAGGAACTTGCTCAGATAGTTGATATGGCTGATGCCGAGTTAAAGAGCACTGAAGGGATCGGCCAGTTTACAGATCTGATCAATCAGCACTTTGACGAACGGCAAAAATACGGGGTGCTGGTGATGGTATGGCAAGTTGTGTTGGCCGATGGAAAATTGGAGAAGAAAGAGGAGCGTTTTGCTAAGCAGGTTTTAAGCCGCTTGAAACTTACGGAGGAGATGGCGGAGAGGGCCAAAGCAGAGGCGCAGAAGGGATGAAAGCTCGGATGCTTGGTTAAATATCGACTGCTGTGGTAACCGTTCACGGGTATCCAATTATTTTTTATGAGGCCGCGATTTTGCTGGAGAATTTTCGGTAAAGTACGCTCGATCACTAGGGGCTTTATACCAATGTGGCCAGCAAAATCGCGCCTTTAGTCCTTCAAGTGTTGTCTACCCGTGAACGGTTACCTGCTGTGATTGTCAGCGTCATAAATCCATTTATTTCCAGGTGTTATAGACTCTAGCCCTCTTTGGCGAGGGCGATATATTTATGTCACGTTTCACTCTAAGTGCCTAATAACTTTTAGGTATTTCTCGGGTGTACATCTCAAACCGCTTAGGGTTCGTGGAGAGTTAAAGATAGTGTCCCCTCAGGCCACACAACAGAAAAATCAGGACGGCTGTGCCGCTCTCGCGACTGGGGGTGCCTCGAATGATCCACTAACCCATCAAAATTTGGAAGCTACGGTCCAAGAGATCGACCTCGATCAGGTCCGGCTTGATCAACTAAACGCACTACATAGACTTGAAGAGACGCCAGTCGCTCAAAGATCCGCAAAGTCAGAGGCCGAGCTTACCAGAATCAAAAGTGACATGGCTCATTGGATTAATTTTGAAATAGATGAGGCCCCCGTTTATTTAAAACAGCAAAACCTCCGTCCGGAAGATCTGGAGAAGATCAAATCGGATCCGGAAGTAAATCAGGCGATAAACGATAGATTGCGAGAGGCGCTGCAGGAGAAGCTAATCGGTGACCCAAAATCGATGGATGATAAACTTGAGCATACTGCATTGCGCGAACTGATGCTCGAGGGAATGATTGCAGAACGGAAACTCCAGACAGCGGCGATTGCCGTCGTCACACAAAAGCTGGTCGACGCCGGCCGGCATTTAGATGACAGTGAAAAGACGGCAACGGCTTCTTTGGCCCTGGTCGAGCTGCAGAGATTAGCGGAATTTCCTAGAGTAAACCCTGATGGAACGGTCAGTCAGATCAGACCCACCCGAGAGACGACTCAGCGACTACAGGTCGAGGCGTTCGGTCTAGCAGCTGCCAGTCTCAATCGCTATCAGACTCAAGATCTTATAATAGCTCTAAAAGACCAGAGGCCCGAAGTGGTAAATGGTATGAACCAATTTGTAAGTAATCATGGTGTACCGATGGGTTTAGTCGGTGGTTCGCATGCCTTAGGACAGCAACAATTCGTTCAAGCTCTCCTATTCGCATCCTCTTTGGCTCGCTTCTCCGAGGAAGCCAACCCAGCCGGCGGCCAAAATTTATTGAACGCTCTATCCCATTATAAGATTGATACACGCGGGAGACAGGAACAGATTGTTGCAGCGGTCATTAACATGCCAGAGCAGGTCGATAAGAAAGCGATCCTTGATGTACTTACATCCGAACGGGCCAAAAAGGCGGGATTAACCTTAAACGATAACCATATCTTTCACGCAGCCACTCAGGAAGTTGACAGAATTATGGGCTCGGGTTCTCAATTAAGCATGGACGAACAGAGAAGAATTGATCAGATACGAGCAATTTTTATACCCTTCAGGCAATAGCGTTCTTTGCTTGGAAATCATCGGAAAATTGTATTTAGTCTGATCTTAACTCAGAGTTTCGGAATTGATCGTCATCGAAAATTGAGGCGTTAAAAAGCCTAGATATTAATTACTCACCGATCGAATTGTATCCTGTTATCCCGATTGGTGACTCAGAATTATCAAAGCAATCATAACCATAAACCCCAGGATAACCCTGCAGATTGCACATTTCCTTGGCAGCATCGATGCAGTCTTGAAGATCTGCAGTCCCTCCGCTGCCGTTAACATCTCCACATAGTTTAAATCCACCTGCCGGGCCGCCTGCTGGTCCGTTCGGGCCCTGACAAGAAACATAGGTGCAGTAACACTCGGCGATTTGGCCCGCGGCGCATCCCAGGTTAAGTGGCGGCAGCCTAAGCACAGGGTTCGGCTTGGGCCCAATTTTATTTGGTGTCGCAGCAAAAACTAAAGAAGAAGAAAGTCCCAGTAAGAGAATCAGACTGAGCAAACGAAAAATTGAACGCATAAAACCCCCCAATTGTCCTAAACCCACATCTTATTATGTTATGACGATCCTCGGATTCTCCGTATCCTGAGCTTACCCTCATAAAACGACCGATTGATCAGCCAATTTTTATGATACATCCCGTTTGCGGGTTGACATAACAAAGTTGCAACAGATATTCAGCTCTAGGTTCTGGGGAGAACTTAGAAAATTATAGTTAGGTAGGGGGCAGACGTGCGTACATTACGGTCGAATAGATCTACTTTTTCCTCAACAATTCTTTTATCGCTATTCTTCATCTTTCCATTAGCTGCCTTCGCTGAAGACCAGCAGCAGTGCGATACCGGGGAAGTTGGTGGAACGGTCTATCGTGACTTCAATTACAACGGCTCTCGTGATCAGAATGAGCCCGGAGAATCGGGGGTAGTAGTCAAAGCATTCAACGCTCAAAACATTGAAGTAGCATCCGACACGACCGATGACTTCGGCGATTATCTACTTTCTTACGGCAGCGGTCCGGTGCGGATTGAGTTCCAAAACATCCCGGCAAATCTATCGAGTGGTCCGGAAGGATCACAATCTGTTACTTCGGTAGCTTTTCCAGAAGATGGAGATTGTAATGTAAATTTGGCATTAGTATCGGCGGACCTATATTGCGACGAGGATCCGACACTTGCTACCCCGCGTTACGTAAACGGTGAGTCAACAGCAAGTCGAGT
>CAZJXY010000442.1:0-3456 GCA_964549925.1 uncultured Bdellovibrionales bacterium
TATTACTTGTGGGAATGTCAGTGGACCGCTGGACGCACAAAATTACGATTGGTATCGCTCTGATAATATGGATCTCGGTTTCGGTTATATACCCCGATCTATTAACCTCTCCACCCTTTTGGGATGGGCTGACCGGTATTTTTAGGGAAGCGTACTGGCTCCATGATAATCATTGGAACTATCTGCGTCTCGCATTAGAGGAGCCCGGGTATAAAGCTCTCGGCGCCAGGACCTATTTCTTCTCATGGTATCCGCTAATCATAAGCTTATTGATGGTGTTTAATCCGGATCCGGTATTTACGTTTGTGATTTTGCGCCTAATTAATGGGCTTGCTTATATCGCCCTGGTTTATTTTTCGATAGTTTTGGCGAAAGAGTTAGGACTCTCCGAGCGAGCAAAGTTTGCAATCGCGCTGATTCTCTCTCTCCATCCACTTTTAGTTTCACAGACATTTGCCTTAAATATGGAAGTGCTGATTGCTTTGGCATCGATTATTAGCATCTATTTCTATTCGCAATCAAAACATTGGCACGCCTGTACGGTTCTTCTTATTGGAATGTTTCTAAAATATTCCATCATTCCCACAGCATTTGGGTTAGCGGTCTCGAGTTTCATCCAGACTCGATTTGACGATCGGTTATCAAAGCGAGGGTATCGTTATTCTGCGCGGATCGCGCTTCCATATATAATTCCGATTGTGATCATGATTCTATGTATCTTTGTTGAGAGTAGTTGGTTTTTTATGCCTGGTAGAGACGGAGAGTTCGTTAATCCACTCTACCTCTTGCTGAATCCTGAGAGAATCTTGATTAACGTTATCTGGCAGATGGCAAGTATTGACCTGTATCTTTCTATGATGGCCCTCGTAATTATCTTTGGGGGCAGGTTGGCTGTAGCGATTCTAAGTGGCCGAATGAAAAAATGCTCAAACATTCTAAGATTGCACAGCTCTCCTACGTTTTGCGCGTCAGTACTATGTCTCTTGAGCTGGGGGGTCGCTTTTGGATTGTTCAGTTTGAGCCTATCCCGCTACATGACAGGCATTCACCCGGTAGTCATTTTGGTCTGGGCTACAATGATGCACCGAATGCCGAGGGTAGTAACTACCATGGTTGCTGCACTGGTTGGCTTCCTCTGCATTTTTAATATAGATGGTGTGATCTATCGTCGAATTGCCCTATTTCCGCCCGTAAATGACGGACACGTGCTAGAGAGATCGATGGAGTATATATATGCTGTTCGCCGTGACATGGAAGTATTCGAGCGGCTCCGGACCCTTCCGAATGTTTCGCGTCTTGTGATTGAGCGCCCGTTGTATTTCGCTGCAAAAGATTGGCGCATGGGATACGGGCGATTACCTTTTGAATCTATAGACACCTTTCGTCGCCCAGGTGAAATTTGCAACCCCTGTTTCGATCCGAAATGCTTGTCGTTATCACTTAATCTATGGGCATTTCCCGCTCGAAAGTACGATTGTGAGTTGGGTAAGCTTGTCATCCGATCAACTCACCCGAGCTTAAGTGACTATACTTTGTTTGTGTCCCGAGACCTGATGGGATCATGGGGGCGGCAGACGAGTGAATCGTCAAACTTTAAGAACTTCAGGATCGACCATCCAAATTCATGATGCGGACTCTTTTACCAGAGCCTTTGCCAATCTTTTGGCTAAACGATCATTGAAACCACCGTTTTGATGACCGTCGCAGCCTCCGCCAATAACATCTGTACTATCAAAATTCCAATCAGAGAAATCTAGAAATTCCAAATTTGCAATTTTGAAGAGACTTAGAAGCTTGTCCCTAATTCTTTGCAATCGAGTTGGATGCCATTGGGGATGAAGAACCACGAGAAAACTACCATGGTACCTTTTCTCAAATAAATCTCTCGCCTCTACGAGCAAGTTCGATCCTAACCTCACCCTATATTCTAGCGGGTCGAAAAGGATAGAAAGGTCAACTAGCTGAAAGAAGGCACTATGTTCTGACAGTCCCCCGAGGAGTGAATAGGCTTTGGCTCGCCACGGTCGAACAGTAGAAAACGGCCCCAGATATTCCAGTTCTGATGTATCGTTCAAGCGAAAATGGGGACTGGATTTTAACCAGGGAGAGTTCGGTGCGGAAATGACTCGATCGAGGTGGGCTGGGATAAGAAAGTAAACTCCCCAAATCGGTGCGCCATCGTCGGGTATTTCAAGAGAGTAGTTTTTTAGCATAAAGGTTGTGTGTTGGGGTCCATATCCAGGGGCGGCGAAATTTATTGCCCTAAAACTATTACTTAGGTGGTAATCCAAAGAATCGTTGTCATTGAGACCCTCACCGAAAACTAGGGAATCGCCGAAAAGAGCAACAACTGGACCGTCGGTTCGAGTAGAGCCGACGATTCTCCGGCCTCCTGCATCGGTTCGATAGATCACGTCATAGCATATCGATCCATCGCTCTTATTTAGGATAGCTCGATGCTCTGAATTGGGAATATTTATGTAACCTAATAACGAATCCGGCTTAATCGCATAAAGTGGTGTTGAAGCAATTGTTTGGATTGGTTTGTCGTACAGCAACGACAAATAAATTCGCGCGCCAATTTCTATCACCGTAAAGGCGAATACAATCCCTGATATTGCAATGATCCAATTGATGGCGGCTCGTTTACTTCCCACAATAGATATTCGTTAATTTAAATGAGTTCGGGTGGTCTTAAGTAAGGTCACACGAGAATCCTGGTAAACTATATCCGCCGATCCCCTGGGGGTTAAATAACCATCATTCTCAACCAATACGTAGTTAACTTCGCTCGCAAAACTTTGATCTAAAAGCAGATCCAATACGCGCTCTTCATACTCTGAAAAGGAGATATAGTCGTAACGTATGCTCTTTGGAAACCCGACAATTTTCATTCCGAGACGCTTTAGTCGATCGATCCCGCTCCGATATAAGGATGGGGAATAGGCCAGTTGATTAATGTCAGGTAAGCCAATATACAAGCCGCGATCCGTGCAAGTTCGTAGGGTCGTGACGGCCAACATATAATTTGGGCGAACGGCAATCACAGAATTTTTCGGGGCGTTTGTATTAATCCAGGAATAGACACCAGCTAACGGCTCAGGACAACTAACGGCCATGCGCCTGAATGGAGCCGATTCCGGACGATCGATTGAGAGACTTACCAGTCGGGCTGTTACGATCACTGCTGTTAAAACTAAAATTTTTGCCGAAAGACCGTCGAGCGGCGCAGAGCATGAGACAATAAATTTAGCTAAGTCTTTCTCGTTATCTAGAGGGTGAGTCAGCGTGAAAATTAGGATCCCGAGAGCCACAGAGATAAGGACAATCGATGACATGTCAGAACGGCCTGGATCAATGAGTAGAAGAGTTGCAAAAGCCGTACTAATAAGTAAAAGGCCACCCCCGAAAAACTTTCTGGTCGGATATAGTACAAATCCCAATCCAGCTGGAAGA
>CAZJXY010000443.1:0-3450 GCA_964549925.1 uncultured Bdellovibrionales bacterium
GTTGGAGATAAGCCGAAGTGCTTTCCTAGACTAGGTCGTCGTAAATCAGCGTCGACCAACACAACTCTGGAACCTGAGCCAGCCAACGTAGCTGCAAAGTTGGCTGTCGTGGTTGTTTTCCCCTCGCTCGACTGAGCTGATGAAATAAGTAAGGTCTTAGGGGGTTCTGCAGCTCTAGAAAGTAGCACTGATGTCCTTATGCTCCTATACGCTTCGGCAGCGACCGAGCGCGGGTTCTGATAAAAAAGAATGGGGAGATGATTCGAACCGTCCTTGGGCCTGGTTAGAGGCGGACTTGGGAGCGATCTCGGACCGGTGTCTTCCAAACCAAACGAAGGTACCAATCCCAAACTTGGTAGAGTTGTCTGTGCGACCAAATCCTCCGGCGATCGAATGGAGTTATCAAGGTAATCCAGTAAAAATGCGAGACCGACTCCAGCCAATAATCCTAGTAATACTCCTATTGTTACGATCATCCTCTTTTTGGGGTAACTCGGATACTCAGGCACTGAGGCACTATCCACAATCGATACGTTTGAAGAGTTACTCTGAACAGCGACAGACATCTCCTTTATCTGCTTTAAGACGCCTTGCAACATCTCACGAGAGCTTTCCAATTCTCGATTTAGGATATTATACTGTACTTGACTCTTTGAGAGTTCAAAGGCCGCGCTTTTTTGCTTCTCAAGCTCCTCCTTCAACGTCTCTTCCTTTTCTTTGGCAGCCATAGCTTTGGCCTTCAAGCCCATAACAGCTTGCTTTCTCTGCGCACCGATTGAACTTCGAATCTCATTAATTTGAGCCTTCAATTGTTTCATCTTAGGGTAGCTGGGAGTGAATTTTGTTGAGAGATTAGAATACTCAGATTCAAGTTCGGATAGCCTTGTTCTAGCAGCCATAGTCGAGCTGTCATCGAAGCCTGCGTTATCCTCACTTAGGGATCTCTGTGCTTCTTCAAACATACGATCAGCCTCAATTCGGGCATCTGTGGCTTGTGTAACCAGAGTATCGAGCTGAGACATTCTTTGTACTGTGATATTCTCGTCTTTATTTAATGCAACTATCGAGTGTGACTCTGCATATTCAGCACGCTCTCGCTCAAGATCAGCCACTTTCGATTTAAGTTCATCAGATTGGATCTTCAGGAATTTTAGTCCGTCAGATTGCTCTTTAATTCGGTTTGCCCTGCCCCACTCGATGTAGCTAGCGGCGTGCGTATTTGCTATTCTAGCTGACAGGACGGGATCGCGAGTAGTAGCTTCAATTTGCACTAATGACGTTCGCCTAACCGGTGTAACAGAGATTAGCTCATGATACTTTCTAATTTCTGTTGGAGAATGATGATACCCGGAGATATTGAGTCCTATATCTGCCCCTTTAGTTGTCCGACTCTCTCCGAATAAAGACCCCCAAAAGCGGCTAGGCGAGGGCGAAATAGCGGTAATGAAGTCCGGATTCGAGTGCAGCACCTGGTCAGCAAGTGACGAGCTCTTCAATTCCTTTATTTGGGTCTCTAAATAGTCCGACTCTTTGCTCTTTTGCATCATCATAGCTTCAACATCGGTTGAAGGAAGAATTGGCTGGTAGGTGCTGATTTTGATCTGAGTAGCTGCTGTAAAGAGAGGCGTTGCCGTAAAGGCATAGATCAAACTTAGTATGGCGCTTATAGCGAAACACCCGATTATTAGTAGCTTATATCTAAGTAAAACACCGAGAAGCTTTCCGATATCGATTCTTTCTTCCTGCTCTCCTTGAGATTGGTAAAAGGCTTCTGCCGGTACTGGGACATAGTTGGGAAGGGGTCTAATTTGCGAGGGAAGCTCCCCGTTAGTTGACATTATATTGCCCACCGACTCCAAAGTTTATTATCGAGGTAAATCCATCCATAGTTCCCTGGGCAATCCTTCTACCCGAATGAGTAGGTACAACCACAATATCACCATCCCGTAGCGGAACGTCTTTAGCCACTCCCCGGCTAATATCATCCAAATTAACAACGTAGCGGGCTCGCTCGGCTTCGCCTACATCACGCAATACTTCGATCTCATCGAATTTAGCGGAATATGTGAGGCCACCCGAAGCAGCAAGGGATCCAAGTAAACTCATTCTCTTTCCAAGTTCGTACGCACCAGGCTTTTGAACTTCTCCGTCGACCAGGACTGTGCCAGCTTCAGCTATAATTACCATGTCCCCACCACGTACTGGTATCTCGAGAGGAATTCCTCCGGTTGTGCCAAAAACCATATCTATCGGAATCTCAATCCCGCTCTCTTTAAGCGCACTTGAATCGTGCGAAGCTAAGGATAATTTGGCCCGGGCCTCCGTTCCGTTATCCGCGCCAAGACCAGAGACCTCCGACGGGATAAAGGTCAAGAAGTTTCCAGCTTTGGCATTTATTCCGCCCGCTTGACCGACAACCTCGACAATACTGGTTACCCCCTTTTTCAGGGCTACTGTGCCAGGTTTCTCAACTGCACCCATAACGGCCACCGTCTGACTGCCATAAGTAGCTAGAGAAACATTCACCTGGGGGTCCCTGACGTAATCTTTCAACCGCTTGGTCAAATCGTCTTCGACCTCCTCCACTGTCAAACCGGCTGCACGAAGCGCACCTATTAGAGGTAAGGAAATAAACCCTGAGTTTCTAACAGGCGCCGTAAGGTTCAATTCAGGTACGTCAAATACGTTAATCTCGATTTCGTCGTCTGCGCCGATCACATAACCCTTATCGATACCACGCGTAGAGGCACGACGCTTAAGCAGAGCTGAGAGTCTATTCTCGTGTAATTTGTCACGTCGCAAGAAAAGCTGGGCATCTTCCTCCGGGGTTTTAACCGGTAGCCCTGAACTCATCGCCTCTTCAATCACTTCGGAGCGCGGCTTTACGTATTTCCGAGTGCAACCGACGAGGGAGAGAAGCACCAAGGTACAGAGGAAAAATCCAAAACTTCTTCTCATCCAAGGAATCTCAAATTTGAAAAATCCATCACCCCATACTTCCCGCTATCCGAGCAGGAAAACTTTAAAGTTCGCCTAGAAATTACGTTACCTATAGGACACTTATGTATCAATAAGGTTTCATCTTTTTGGACTGATGAAAGTAGATTTTCGTCGTTAGAGACAAAAGCTACAATAGTTCCAAGCCTAAGCGCTGTTAACCCCTGGGCAGAATCAGAGATACCCCTAATTTTTATCGTGAGAAATGAAGGCTTTAGGTCAAAATACGACGTAAATTTGGTCAATGTGTACGAACTCCCCGCCTTAAACGAACTAAGATAATAAGGTCCCGTTCCAACAAAATTCGTCCCTTTGGCCCAATCTAAGCCAAAAAGTGTCGCGGTATCCTTCGGAACAACCGGGCATTGGCTAAGTCTAAATGGAATTCCAGCTCTTGAATGCTTTTAGACTGTGGGAAGCAGAGCAACATTGACAGAATGAATATCTACTGGA
>CAZJXY010000444.1:0-3448 GCA_964549925.1 uncultured Bdellovibrionales bacterium
TGGTGATATTTGAATTTCTCGGACTAAGGTTTTCCCTTTACCGCGTTCTCTCGGCTTTACTATTTTTAATCGCCGTAGCCTGCCCTGCTGTCTCATTTTCCCAACAATCCGGAACTCAGATTCTTCCGTTTAGCTCGTCGTCTCAGTATTTTTGCGAAGTCTCTCCCGGGGAGTTTGGAAAAGTTACCGCGTATGTTGACGGGTCAGTAGTTTATTTAGACCTAGAAATTCTAAAGAGAAAACTTCGTCAAAGTATTAGAAAAATCAAGAAGAAAATCAGAGAGGCATCGGACCTTAAGCGTAAGCAGCTGCGGAAAAAATTAAAAGCGAAGCGTGCAACAATTTCTGAAGTGGATCAATGTGTAGCGCGACTAGGCGAGTTCAGTGATCCTACCCCAGAGCCAACTCCAACTGCGACGGCTACGGTGTCTCAGACTCCCACACCAAGTGTTAGTTCGTCACCAAGTCCAAGCCCCTCGCCGAGTGTGAGCCCATCTGCGAGCCCGAGTTTGTCACCGAGTCCATCCCCAAGTGTGAGTTCGTCGCCTAGTCCAAGTCCTTCACCGAGTCCGAGCCCATCACCAAGCCCTAGTCCGTCGCCAAGTCCTTCACCGAGTCCGAGCCCATCTCCAAGCCCTAGTCCGTCACCAAGCCCTTCACCGAGTCCGAGCCCATCACCAAGTCCTAGTCCGTCACCAAGCCCTTCACCGAGTCCGAGCCCATCACATTGCGGAGATGGAAATATTGACCCAGGCGAGGAGTGCGACGATGGGAATATCATCAATCACGATGGCTGCTCATCAGTCTGTGGTATTGAACACTGTCTGCCGGGGCCAATCTGCTACGATGCTCCCGCTCTAGCTGGAGTAAGTAATCGCGCTCTTTTTAGTGTGAATAGTGAGACTGGCACAGCTTCGCGATTGACTGGAGAGGGGTTAGTCGGTTACCGATTTATAGAGGGAATAGCGTACCGTTCTGATAGCGGAGAGTTGTATGGAATTGATCCGATTAATCGTGAAATTATATCGATTAATCCCGTAACAGGGCAAAATGTTCCGGTCGCAGGATCCGGGTATACTCAAGCCTCCCGGATCGCCTTTAATTCAGTCAACCATCTAATTTACGGATTTGATAACTTAACTGAGCAGTTATTTACCATCAACCCCGCAAACTCTGCGCGAGAAGTATTAACCACGCTGAAGGATCCTGATATCGGAGCGTTGGCGATAGACTCAACTACTCAAACGATTTACGGTATCGATCAGTTCATAGATGGAGACCAAAACGATCATCTGGTTTTGATAAATCCTTCAACCGGACAAATTACGGATCGCGGTGCAACAGGGTTTAGAAACATTATAAGCATCACCTTTAATCAGTCAGATGGAAAAGTTTACGGAATCGATAAATACTCAGCGCAGTTAATTAGGATAAATCCTCTCAATGGAGCGGGAGTAGCGCTGGGCGGACTTTTCCCGTTCAATGATGTGCAAGGAATAGCCTATAACCCCGTTCAAAATAAGCTCTATGGCTTGGATACTCAAACCGCAAGACTTCTTGATCTTACCGTTCCTGATGGAGCAAGAGAGATAACGTCCTTGGGATATGTAGATGTGCGCGGATTGACATGGGATCCTACGAGCGCTGGAATAATTTGGGCCGCCGATAACCGCACCGATAAGTTACTTAGAATAGATTCACTAACTGGCCAAGGCATTCCGATAGGTACTTTTCGAAATGTAAACTCACCCTCTGAGATTTTCTACGGGGTTTACAGTTTGGCAGTGGGAGGGGGAGCTTTATACGCCATTAATGAGACAACGCCTGCAAAGCTTCTAAGGATTAATCGAGCGACAGCAGAAGCAACAGTTATTGGTTTCTTGGGCTCGTACTTCGGAGTACGAAGCCTCGCATATATTGAGGGAACTGGAGATGAAGATCTTTATGCCGTTGACGGGAGTGGGAATTTGCTTCGAATTAATAAACAGACTGCCGTAGTAAGCACAGTCGGAAATGTTGGCGCTGGGAATTTCCCGGTCTTAGGCCTAACCGCAGCTGCCGGCACCCTTTATGGTTCAACCGGAACAAAAATTATTCAAATAAATCGCGCTACCGGTGCTGCGCAAGATCTCGTGGCGCTAGGCTTCCCTGCAGTGTACGGCATGGCCTACGGTGGCGGACTACTTTACGGAGTCAACACAGATGTAAACGGATCTCAAATGGTGACGATCGACTATTTATCCGGACAAGGATCGATTCTTGGTGCGTTAGGATCTTACCGAATCGAAGGATTAGCTTTCAATTCAACCGCTAACATCTATTACGCTTCAGATACGGAGGTAAACGGCTCGTATAATCATCTGATTCGGATTGATGGGGTTACCGGGCGGGCAGAGACAATCGGTGAAATTATAGGTTACGGATCAGTGAAGGGGCTAGCCTTTAATTCAGCGACGCAGACGCTGTACGGAACTGACACCTTTACCCATAAGATTATTAGAATTGATACGAACACCGCTCAGGCCACGCCGCTTCCGGGATCTTGTTCTACTGTTTTTCAAGACGTTGCCGGGTTGGCATATGATAGTAACTCCAACCAACTTTTTGGGTCGGATAAGAGCAGCGGAAAGTTGGTACGTTTTAGCACTACTACAGGCTGCGGAACGGTTGTTGGTTCGCTAGGTTCAAATAGCATCGACGGCTTAGAGTATGATCCGGTATCTCGACTACTCTATGGAACGGATTCCTTAACTATGCGCTTTATCCTAATCGATCCAAATACTGCACTGCATCTGGATCTAGATTCAACCGGATATCAGATCAAAGGATTGGCGGGAAGGTTGCCGTAGGACTAAGAATTTACCTGATCAATGGTAAGCAAGGTCGTAGAGCTTTATCGGGTCACTTTCGGCGAGTTCGGCGAAGCGTGAATTCAGGCATCGATAGAAAATTATTCCTAGGTTCTCTTATTAGCTGTAGACTCTCGGATTTAGAGCGCTGGCCGCTTTACGAAGTCAATCTCCAAATCAAGGGGTCAAATGAACGCCGCAGTTTGGTCGCTTACGCCCCGCCATCAAAAAGGATCGGATCCCTATTCAACCATCGAGCAATGTAAGGGTGATATGCTCTAGCTCCAGCAAGAACTATTCCAGTAGAACCCTCCGTGTAATATCCATACTTTCCACCATAGCGAAAGAAGTTTTCGGTAGTTCCATTCGCAAAAGTTGGAACTCCGTACGCAGTATACCGGTATGTATCTGAAACATTACCATTCGGCTGGGTTAAATACCTAGTCTCTCCTTGAGGGCCAAAGTGATAGTACCTCGTTTTTGATTGAGCTACGTTTCTCTGTATCGCTAAGCCATCAGGTCCCCACGTATAAGCATATTGCACCTGGCCGTTAGGTAAGATCTCTCCAATTCTCCTATCCCCATCATAGATATAAATC
>CAZJXY010000445.1:0-3441 GCA_964549925.1 uncultured Bdellovibrionales bacterium
AGATATTACGGCTCTTCTCTCATTTGATAAATGCGGGGCAGGTGGATGATTTACATTACGGCTCTTCTCTCATTTGATAAATGCGGGGCAGGTGGATGATTTACGCTGCTCTTTAATCGGTTTGCTCCTATACTCTTGGTGTTTCGCTAGTGCCTTTTGCAGCTTCTCCTTGAGCTTCTTTGGATCCCTGAGGTCATTGGGAAGCGATTCCCCATCATCGTGATTCTCATCCAAATCATCTTTCTCGATATCCTTCTCAATCGAGCGTTGAAGTAGCTCCAGCTCTTTCGCTATCTGCTGCGGAGTTTTGTATGAATTATCCCCTGCAAATGATTTTACCAGTGTTCCATCTACCGCCACATGCTCAAGGTCTATAACCCCAGTTTCAAGGCCAACAACGATGGTTTGTCGCAGTATATCGGCGAGTTCTTTACAGAAGCGTTGCCTGAAAAGACTAACAGTTCTGAAATCCGGCTGCTCACCGCTTGTAATATAGATGAATTTCAAGTTCTCCCGGCATGCTTGTGACAACTTACGGCTCGAACGTATTCCTCGAATCTTGCCATACACAAGAAGTTTCACCATCACCTTAGGGCTAAATCCAGGTCGCCCCTCAGTCGAGTAGTATTGCTCGATTGCCGATAGATTGAGCTCATCCACCAAACTATCCACATAACGGGCTAGATCTCCCACTGGGACAAACTCCTCTACGGAACGTGGAAGCAAAGTTTGTTGATTACGATTCGCTGGTTCTCGAAATTTTTGCATGCACATCTCCTCCTGCTCGCTTCTTATCAGCTTTCTGCATGCTTGTATCTAGGCTTTCTCAAGCACTTAGCGATCTATTTTTGGACAGCCTCGCCGCTACTTTCCTGAGTTCGTCGGTTGATAGAGTGAGCTTTTACATTATTGAAATGAGTGTAGAAATTTGGCGGGAATACCTGATTTGGGGGTACTGATGATAGAAGTAGCTCTGAATGTACGTAAAGCGAAGGAAGAATCCGAGCGGAAGCACGAGTATCCAAATTTTGAGAAAAGTTGGCGGCAAGACCAAGCTTGTAAGGACCATTGGTTGCGCAAAAGAGGAATCAAAGCTTAAAGAGCTTGAGGAAAATGCCCAGCGTTACTTGGAGGAGAGCAGTAGCCAACTTGAGCTGGACTTTAAAGCAACGGAGATTGAGTCAGTTCTGGAGGAGTATTTAAACTCTGGAAACAAACCGACTGTAAGAGCCATAGGCCCGGAATTAATACTGGGTAAAATATTTGATGAAATCGGCCTTAACATCATCCGGGAAGAGCTGTTCAGACATTTAGTGCTTGCCCGTCTTACCTATCCTGTCAGCAAACTTAAAACCACAGAGTACCTTTTTGTTCATCACCAAAAGGATGTTGATATAAGCAGTATCTATAGGTTTTTAGATCGTTTTCACAGGAAGTATAAGAGCCGGGTAGAGGATATTGCCTTTAAGCACACTAAAAAGACGCTATGTAACAAGATAGCCATAGTCTTCTATGACATGACCTCACTTTACTTTGAGGCAGAAGATGAAGATGACTTGCGTAAGATTGGATTTTCAAAGGATGGAAAATTCCAGCATCCGCAAATAATGCTTGGGGTGTTAGTTGGAGAGAACGGCTATCCCATAGCGTATGATATCTATGAGGGTAATATTTTTGAAGGGCACACTTTGCTCCCAGCCATTGAGAGAGCCCAGAGCAGATTTGGACTTGCAAAACCTATTATAGTTGCTGATAGCGGCTTACTCTCCAAGCACAATCTAAGTAAGTTATCTGAGCAAGATTATACATTCATAATTGGAGCCAGAATAAAAAATGAATCGGAGCAAATCCGGAAACAAATCCTGCTAGAAGCAAAATCCTTAAAAGATGGAGAATCACTCGTTATCGACAGATCTGATGATCTTCGACTTATTATAAACTTTAGTGAAGAGCGCGCAGCTAAAGATTACAGAAACAGAGAGAAAGGCCTAGCCAGACTGGAAAAGAGAGTTAAATCAGGGTGGCTTACAAAGGCGACCATTACTAACAGAGGCTACAGCAAGTTTCTCCGCATTGATTCAAATATTAAAATATCAATCGACAAGGATAAGATCGCCGATGACCAGCGCTGGGATGGCTTGAAAGGATACCTAACTAATTCCTCTCTTAAGGCATCAGATGTTGTTAATACTTATAATCAACTTTGGAGAATAGAGAACGCCTTTAGAATTTCAAAAACTGATCTGCGTATTCGACCAATATTCCACAGAAAGAAAGATAGGATAGAGGCTCACATCTGCATTGCTTTCGTCGCGTACTCACTCCTGAAAGAACTGGAACGTAAGCTATTGAACCATAGAATAAGACTTTCGCCTCAACGCGCTATTGAGCTAACAAAAACCATCTTCGAGATTAACTGGAAACTGCCGAGTTCCAATAGATGCTTCTCAATTCAAAATAAACTAACTCCAGAACAACAACTCATTGTAGAAAAGCTAGCCTAGGGGGTACTGATCGACGAACTCAGGAAGACTACGGTAGATCAGTTTTCACAATTTCTACTCTAACCTTCGGATCGCTTTTTAATCTGAAGTCGTTTGAGCTCCAGGAACTCTCACTCGCGGGCTCCCAAAAGTCGGAAAATGCTGGCGCCGAAAGAGAGGGATCAAATTTGCCTTTGAGAGCTTCCCATGCTTTCGTCGGTATCAACTCCTTATGAACGGACAAGCATCGGGCCTCAATAAGAAGCCCATTCGCCGAACTATGCGTGCTGGGGAGGTCGTCTGAGTACAGAATGACCGAATGAACTTCACTTGCAGGTCGAGAGAGAATAGAGTTAATAACCGCACTGCCTGCCCCCTTTGTAACAAGGGAATTAATAAACATCCCAGCAAGGAGGGCATTATCACTTAAAGGAGTAGTCCCTTCCGGCCAAACTCCCAGAGCTGTCGGATTTAATGCGGACTCTCCATGCCGAAGAACCACGTGCTGAACTTCGATATTTTTTTTCAACCAATCCTCACGGGCTTGAGCGAGATCTTTTCCGACAGGAACTTCGTGTGCGCTGCCATCTTTCGAAATACCGTAAACCCGGATTGTCCCTGATAAATCGGCAGCATTGAAACTTGCAAGCCGCCCAGGAGCCGCTTCTGTGTTTAAAAGAATTGGAGCGTTGACGCTATTTGGAAGAATCTGATCTAAGTGTGGAAACTGTTCACACAGCCATTTACGATCGACAATTCCTGTTAAAGCTTGTTGGGTCATAACTACTCCCTTATTAATCCGCCCTGAGATCTGATTTAAGAATTTTTACTTTGTTGGCACAACACCTCTTGCCTTGAAGTTATGCTTGATTCATGCCAGAGAGTTACCTAAAATGGGAGAATCGATACGCCTCATAAAAAAGGTTACCGAAGAGACGTTGTTTAAGTAGCTGAAGCC
>CAZJXY010000446.1:0-3441 GCA_964549925.1 uncultured Bdellovibrionales bacterium
TTTTGGGATGCAGTTCGAAGTCGAGATAGAAATGTTTCATCCACTCTGCTTGAACTATCGGATGGAGGATTTTCCTACGTCTACAAATTGCGGGGCGTGGAATTAGATCTAGGTAAGCTTATCAAGGGAGAGCTTGTTCCATCAGCGTTAAGAGCGGTGCAGCTGATGTTGAAAGACCCGGTCGATGGAGAATGGAAAGCATCGAATCGATCAAAGGTTTCTGCTTTCGGTTTCGGCGAGGCTTGTGCATTGATTGGAGAACTGAGTTTAGCCGAAGCGCCTAAACGGTATCGGCGATCCGATTTAAGCTTTAATGAAATTCGGCGAGGGGTTTTAGCCTTAGAAGTAATGGCGAACCAGACTTCAAATAAACCAGTGGTAGGGATTGAAGCCGGTTATGATTCGCTACTTCGGCAAGCGGCAGAGCTTACTGGCGGCCGAGCGATCCCCTCAAGGCGAGATCGCAGCATTGAAGCTAAGTCCGCTCGAATGGAAGCTAGGCTTGCGCTAATGATTGGCCCGGAGAGTTTGGGTCAAAACGGATCGCAAAAAATCAGGGAAGCCACTGGGATGATGGAAGCCAGTCACGTTGATTTTTTAAGGAAGACGATAGCTAGACTCGAAGGACCTACTCTCCCCGAGCCTTGCATCGAAGAGATCAAAGGCGTCAGAGAACTATTGAGGCGCTTCAATACCGGAGACAGTAAAAGTCTGGCAGACGGGTTGACTCTCCTTTCTTCGGCCCTACGGGGATCGATTGAATCGTTCACTAGCTTAAAGGGAAAGTTTGCCGAGATAAAGGTAGACCTTACTCTGCTGGCTGAGGCTATAACTAAAGCCGCAGCACCAATTGATCCAATTGCGCTGGCGCAAAATATGGATTACGAGAAATCTGAATTGGCGCTTGAAGTTGAAGTGAAGTTGAAAGAGATCTCGCGAGTTGAATCGACCCCCAAAGCGGAGAGTTCTAAAGCTAAGACTCCAAATCCATCCCCTAGCGTGCATCAAGAGCTAATAGATGTGGTTCGTCTTGCCAGCAAGCAGGGTTTCACCTTGGTACCAGGGTTTACCTTTAAGCCAGATTCACCGACAAAGGGGATTATAGGGGAGAAACTTCCCTTGTGGCACCCATCAGAGCGCACCGTAGCGGTTGTTAGCACAAAATTTGATCAGCCCGGACTTCTACCAACAGTCTGCTCGTTCCAAGTAGCAGGGTACAAGCATCAACCCCAGTTTCGTGAAGTTAAGCTTAAAACCGGAACGGAATTTGAGATTTGGGTTGGGCCCGAGTGCCGCTATTCTTCCTATCCGCGTAAGATCACGCGCGGTAATTAGTAATTACCTGGAGAAGCGACAAAGACAAAAGAAGCGCTAATAAGATAGAGGGTCTAGCGGGTCAGTGAAAGATACGAATATCTCCGTACCATCCAAAGCCCCATCGGAATCCGAATCCGGTAAGGTCGGATCAGTTCCGAATGCTGGTTCAAAAAGGTCAAAGATACCATCACCATCACTGTCCGGTCGGAGATCTTCTGCCTCTTGCTGTAGTTTTCCTGTGACCACTTTACTTACCAGCTTTGCCATTTTGGCATAACCGCTCGGGCCGGGATGAAGAGCATCTTTTCCGATAATACCTTCCCCAAGCTCATGGAATTTAATCAGAACGTTAAGTTTATTTTTGAGCGCGAGAAGCTCTTCGGCCAAATTTTCTAGAAACGGATTTTGGAACGATCTTCGACTGACCGGTGGAGTTGCAACCACAACAATCGGCTCTGGCAAAAAGAAAGTACTACTATAAAAACTCTTTAAAGTTTTTATTAATCTCTTGATCCCGACCACGGTGTGAGAGATCGGCAGCTTATCCCAGTACTCATTCGTTCCGACCTCAATCAGGATGTAATCGGCCCCATCCAATTCGTTATAGGCCTCCTTTCCGGGCAGAACATTCTTAATAAATAAGCGTCGAAGCCGTTGGGATGTTGTACCTGATACGCCAATATTTCGAATCTTAGCGTCAGGGAAAAATTCCTTTAACCGAAATACCCATCCAGAGCTATCGGGTGTGCCGATATTGTCACCAACTCCCCGTACAATGCTATCTCCGGTCGCCGCGATCTTTACCTTACCATCGCAGTTTAAATCAATTAAGCCATTGATCCTGGGACAAGCTAGCGCGGACGCCGTTGTGCTCAACGCAGCCAGCGCAAGCAAGAAAATAAATTTAGATCCCTTTATGTTGAAACGCATTGCCACCTCTCCCTAATTCCTTTTCCCGAACGCGTCGTCTGGGGCCAAAGTTTACGATAATTTGATGATAAAACTCAAATTTGGTTGCCAAAAGCATTTAAACGGCGCTTTTAATTCACTACGGCGATCTTTTCGAGCACAAATATACCTTCGTTGCCCAGCTCTCCCTGAGAGCGCAAGATTTTAACCCCAAATCCGGGGTGGTTTTGGATCATATGATTTAAAAAATTATTGAAGGTATCAAAGGTCCAAACATGGTAGTGGATGCTGTACTTCTGATCCCAAAGTTCCTTAGCGAATTGATCCGCTTCACTTTCTGGTTTAACCCGAAAAACACGACAGCTCACCTTAAGCGCAAAATCTCTAAAGTGCTCAAAGTCACGCTGCGCGTCAGGAGCGTTAAAATCTGATTCCAAGTGCTCTATCGAGGTCAAATCGCGTTCTTTATCAAATGTGAAGCGTTTGTCTGGAACAGCTAAGAATAAACGACCGCCCAATTTCAGCACCCTGGACCAGGAAAGAAGTGCACCGATGGGGTTTGCCATGTGCTCGATCACGTGATTTGCAATCACAAAATCTTGAGAGCAATCTGGAATTGTCTTCAAAGTTTCAGCGTCATCGATAATATCGACTTCAACCAGCGGTTGGTTTCCGAGCTCCGGGTAGTGTTCTCTCGCTGCACTTGCCGTGATGCGGTCGACGTATTTTACCCTTAGGTGCGGGGCAGGGCAGGGGTTTTGAAGTGCCCCGATCTCAAGGCCCTCCCCAGAAAGCAGCCTAACGAAGCTCTCTCTGGACACTGCCACTTTCTTTGAAGTTATTAACTCCTTGATTTTTCTCAGAGTTGAACCCAGATTCATAATTGCCCTGCGTTTAAATGCGTGCAGATTGTAACGTTTCTTTGGCTCGGGTCAACTTAAAAGCGGTTAGCTTTATAACGCTGTTTAGCTCAATATGAGTAGAATGGTTCTGGCCATTCAAACGTAATTAATTTACCGGTAACTTTCATTTTTTTGTAAACTATCTCTTCTTGAAAGCATCTTTAACTCGTATTAGTAGAGAGGGAGTTTGAGAGGCTCTCTTGCTTTTCAAGTTGTGATGGTGAGCAAGTTGTTAGTTTCGTTTCTTTATTTTTCATTAGGGACACCGCTGTGAATAAGTCTGAATTGATTGAAAGGTTATCAGAAAAATGTG